>NTJR01000009.1 GCA_002457595.1 Marine Group II euryarchaeote MED-G36 | reverse complement strand
CGATATTGAAATTGAGATTCTCTGGCAATCGGAATTAATCATCAGAAGTGATGAAAATTCAAAGATTGAGATTACTGGAAGAGTGCTTGAGATTGGTGGCGAAGGAAACGTAATGGATAATCTCGAGATTCTTCTTCTTTGGAATGATATTGCAGAACCTGCACTGGTAACTTGGACCTCAGCAGGAAACTTCGACATAGTGTCTCCGGCACGATCTTCAATGCCCCATGGTGAAATCACTCTAGTTTTACAAGTTCTTCCCGAATCAGATAGATACCTAAATGGGGCTGAAAAAGACCAAATTGTATATATCCGCGTGCCTGTGATTTTCGACTTTAATCCGGATGAGCATATAATCAGAGAAGGCACGAGAATAATTTCTGGAAACGTCACAGTCCGTGCTGAAGACACCAACCTCCCGGTTGAAGGAATCTCGATTACTTCTAGATTGGTTAATGAATCCAAAGAGATTACTGAATCACACTTCGTATCCGTAAAAATCACAGATGGAGTTGGAGTAGTTGATTACGAATTTATTGTCTTAGATCCAATTCCGGATTTCTATAACAAAGATTACTGGGGTGAATTAGGACTAATCATTGAAACCGATTCTCAATTAATTGACCCTCAAGATAGAATCGAATTGGATTCAGGAATTAGAGTCGTCAATTTGACTTATGCCGACCCAGCATCTGAATTTGGATTCTGGCAGATCGCCACTATTGTTGGAGTTATTTTGATACTTGGTAGTCTAGTTGGCGTTGCAATTTCAATCCGTCGCCGCCGACTTGCAACTCTCGATGATTTACAGAATGTTTTCAGTTATACTGCCGAGCTTCTCGCTGCTGGAGATGAAGTCCGAGAAGCAATCTTCAATTGTTATGAAAGTCTATGTCAGATTCTAATGCGTAATGGCTTCCTTCGTAGAGACTTTGAGACAGTCCGAGAGTTTGAGATGGCTATTCGTAATGCTCTACCGATTAGTGAGCAAGCACTGATTGCACTTGATCGAATCTTTGAGGAAGCTAGGTATTCGTCACACAAATTAGGCGAGGGGCACCGTCAGAATGCTCAGTTAGCTCTCCAGTCTGTTTTACAAGAAATAGACGAATTACAGGAAGTTCCAGAACGAGATTCCATTAATATGTTAGAATCTACTGATTAATCTAGGAATTTAAGTTGAAGAATACCGTTGTCTATAATCGCTCTTTCTACACTGATTCCTTGTGGTAGTTTGTAAATTTGGATTAGCCCACCAAATCTCTCAGGAGCAATTATTCGAACTAGATTAACTCCATTTTCTAGCATTGTGCTAACTGTTAGTCCTTCAAAATCAACTTGACGGAGGTCAAGGTCAAATCCTTGTTGGATAGTGTCTTGATTTATTTCTTCGATTTCAGTACTTGATGAACCAAATAGACGTGCACTTTCCAATGATTTACTTACAACAGTAGAACTCTCTGTCAAAACCCCTTGGTGCTCTAAAATCGCATCATCAAGGTGAGGTAGGTCTGTTAGGAATCTCTGATGCATTTCCTCTGCCGTTGCATCAAGTCCGGTGTTAATGAGCTCCCTACCCGATGGCGTTTCTGTTGATTCGAGGCCATGGATAACTACTCTCTCCCACATGATTCTCAATTCCCCCAACACTTCGTCTCGGATGAACCATTGCTTCATGAAGGTTCTATTGCAGGATCTGGAAATCGCTCAAAGAATCTCTTAGAGAGTCGAGCAGTTCTTTCAGAGTCAGGTGTTTTCATTACTTGTAGAGATTCAGGTAAACAGAATTTGTAGGGTCGTTGTAAAACTCTTTTTTCCAGAATCACCACCAATGCGCGGTCTTCTGCCTTTCTAATAGGGCGACCGATTGCTTGTAGTAAACTGTTTACCGCCGGCTGATGACTTGAATATCGTCCTGCTAAGTCTCTGCCAAATTTATCCACACAATATTCTCTGAGAGCATCTTGTCTTGCACTAGGTGGTGGAACTGGAAGTCCTACACAGATAACAGCGTCAAGGATATTCTCAGGATAGTCGACTCCTTCTGCTAATTTTCCTGAAAGGACACCACAAATTAAGACTCTATCTTTGGTTCTCCGGCGTTGATATAGACGTTGAATCATTTCACCAATATCTCGTTTAGACATTCGTGCTCTTTCTTCTTCTGTTCTTACCCCCCAAGGAATCCAATTATCATCTTCGAGAATTTGTTTAAGCATAGCATAGCTCTGTGCGAACAATGCAACGTGACCTGGAGTGTTGCGAATAACTTCTGCAATATGGTTTCGAATATTTTCAGTATTTTGAAACCCTCTTTCTGTGTATCTTGAAGTAGTATTCTGAGCGATTAGAACTGGTCTTCGCTCAGATAGGAATGGTGATGAGTACTCTTTGATTATCAAAGGTCTATCATTAGGTATTCTTAGTAAATCAGCGTACATTTTTGGTGGAAATAGTGTCCCTGACATCAATATTGAACCTCTGCATATTCCAAATAATTCGCCTGAAATTACTCCTGGATCTAATAGAAAACTCCTGACTCTAGATTCATCTAGAATCTTATCAAAGACAAGAACTAGAGCAGGGGAGTCTTTGTATTCATCACATGTGGCTATCAATGCTCCAAGTCGTTCACAACTTGTTTCTTTCTCGTTATCGTCATCTTCGCTACTCTCTACTTTAACAAGAAATAATTGTTTAACCAATTTACGTAAACTAGAGTATGGCGTTGAATGAGTATCTTCTATTGATTCGTTAAGTATCGCATCTATTTCATCAAGCAGACTTGTAGTTTCTATTCGCATATCATCAGAATCAGAACGGGATAACTCTTTTTCTCGTGCAGAGAACCAACTTGGCATATCATTCTCTAAGCGTTTCAAGGCTTTCTCTAACCATTCCATGTGTTCAAGTTCTGTTTCTTCTGCCGATTGAGATGCGCGCTCTCGCTCTCTTTCGAGGTGTTCTTGAACTTCAAATCTAGAATCCCTGAATATTTTTGCTATCGCTCGGCGTTCCAAACCATTTCTGACTCTATCGGGAAGATTGTGAGCCTCGTCAACAATCAATATACAATTTTCGAGTTCGATACCCATTGAAGGCAGAGATGCTTCACGAACATTGTCAATAAATACATGATTATAATCGCAAACTAGTATGTCACAAGATTTTGCGGCATCTCTTGCAGTAGCCCATGGACATAGTTTCACTCGTCTTGAAATTCTGATTACATCATCGACATGCATTGATTGACGAAACATTTGGCTTCTTACATCTGCACGAAGTTCTTCGCGTAAATTTCCATCAAGATCCTCTTCACAATCACATCTTCCACTCATTCGGTCAACGTTGCGGCACATTCCTTCTCTGCCAATCAGGTCGACGAGGCGTAGTGTTCCTTCGTTGTCAGGCATTTGCTGATTGATTTTGTTAATGGTGTCAACTACTATCTTATGTTGAGATTGTCTCCCTGTCAAAAATAGTATTCTTAGGTGCTCAGTAGATGTTCTTTGTGCCGCGATAGCACTAGCCAAGGCTGCGGCTGTCTTACCGATTCCAGTGGGTGCAGAAGCCAATAGGAAACCATCGCCAAGTAGCGCATCCATCCCATCTTTGACCATGTCAATTTGTGACGGTCGGACTTCGCTATGAGCAAAGTATCTCAGTACGGAGTCCATTGAATCACCGGTCATAGAATACATCCTGTGAATCGACCCACCAAGAAGATTGGCCTCATCTCAACACTATTGCTTCAGAATCTCTACTATCTAGAACCACCTTCAGAGGGGATTTCAATTCAATATGGCGTAAGGGGCCAATCTCTTTACTAGGGTCATTATCATCAAGCCATTCAAAATCAAGATAATCATCTGCAGTTATTGTCAGGTATCCGATATGGAAACTAACGATATTCTGGAAGAAATGAGTGCCTTGTGATGGTTCTACATGAATGTCTGACATTGGGACTTCAACAATTGCTTTCGCACCTCTTATTTGATCCCAAGAGACAGGTATTCCCAATGACGGATCAGATGAACCCCAACGACCAGGGCCTATCAGAAGGTACGGCCTGCCAGCGGCACGTAATTCTGCATCTACGGCCTCAATATGGTCGGTAAGATCAGCAGTTTTCATTCTATCAAGACGATTTGGATGGATATAGACGACGTCTTGGATGTCATCAATTACTCCATTTCCTAACGATTTACTACTCATGCAAATAGCTTCGTCTTTATTGACCTCGCTCATATCAATATCAATATCAACAGATTCCTCAAACATTGGCCTCACTTGAAGAATTGCAAAAATTTGCCTTGAACTATCTTCGTCAATAATGAATGCAAATTCAATCTCAACAGGTGAGTTAAGATATGATTCGCAAGAAGTCAGTACATGATGCAGAATTTCTGCAAGAGGCACTCTTGAATATTTGAGAATAGGTGCAAATGTGACAATCCTTGGTCCACCTTGAGGTTTTATTGAATCAACAACTCTATCATCTGAAACTATGTATGTAGAACCAACCAGACTTAACCTTCCATCTTCTTCGGCTTCTGTAAGGGTGAGCCGTACTAGATTCTCGGTTTCGTCAGCAGACAATGGTGCTTCCGAAGTCTCCATTGGTATAGCCCAAAAAGTAGTTTGAGAGGTATCTAGCATCGAATCCGTACTATGAAACTGATGGATTCGTTTTGGTTGTCCGGGGCTGAATCTAAGACATTTTTCTCCTGAAGCAACTTGGCGGCCAAGTCCTATGCAAACTGCAGCAATTCCATCTTCAGCTTTTAGTGGGTCTACTGGGTAATGATTTCTTGAGCGAGCAGCACCTGAAATATGTGGATAGAAGTGGCCATTAATCTCTCGTCCTACTAACTCTTGTATTACCACGGCCATTCTTTCTTCTTCAATACTATTTGCGGTCGCTGCAACATACGCTTTGGAACTACGGTGGTATGTTGAGGCAAATACCAATTTTATTGCCTCTTGCAGTCTCAACAGCCTCGTTTCAATATCCTTGTGATTATTTGCTATCATGTGAGTTGCGTAAACTCCTGCAAAAGGTTGGTGACTTGCATCTTCTAACAGACTCGATGAACGAATTGCCAATGGCCATGTGAAGTGGGAAAGTAATCCTTTCAGTTCATCCAATACCTCGTCGCTGAAAGTACCTGCAAGGAATGCTGAATTTACTACCGAATCGGAGTGTTCCTCATGAATATAATTCGATAATGAATTTCTTTCAATAAAATTTTCAAAAATATCTGTAGCAAGCACAACAGACCTTGGTACGATGAATTCCACTTCATCAAACTCTTCTTGTAGTCCTAAATCAGGCATCCTAGTGAAGAAAAAGGCAAGCCCACGCCCCTTCCCTCCTAGACTTCCACGTCCGATTCTCTGGAATCCAACATCTCTTCGTTTTGAATCGTGGTCGTGAATAGTTCGTGAGCGAACTTGTATTAAGTGTGATTTTATTGAATTAATGATAAAATTTCGTGTTTCTTCTGTTGAAGAAAAATCTGACATCGTCATAGGTCGTAGTTTTGAAGCTAAAGTAAACTCAGTGCGAGTTCGCAGCCAATGTGAGAAATGATTGCGTTGAGCGTGATACTCAAGAGAGTCAACAGGGATCTTTGCTAATTCATCAACTAATTCACCAAGAGTCGAGGATCGACCGATCTCAGTGCCATCCGGTTGTCTGAAGACGAAATCTCCGAAACTCATTTTTTGTAGCATAAATTCTGCAATTCTTACATATAGTTTCGGATCTTCCTTGTGTAGGAACCTCACATTAAGTGCTTCGGCATCCTCTCTTAATTCGATATTCTTTGATTGGAAAAGAATTGGAAGATTAGAATGACTTTTTCTAGCATACTCGACTAATTTTAGACCAGCATTATCTCTCCCATCATCTGGGTCAGGAAATTTACCATCGGTAAATATCCCAATGATATTACTGTGATATTTATCAAATATTTTCTGAGCAGTAGGGTAATCTGATGCAAGCAATATTTTTGCACGTGCGCGCAATCTTAGTAATTTCTCGTACAGATTACCTCCTTCACCCATTAGTCTGACGGTTTGTTTAACGAGTTGTGTGTAGAGCAGAGGTAAGTAGGAGGAGTAAAAACGTCTACTATCTTCTACTAGAAGTATGACCTGAACATCGCCTTTATCAACGTCGTTTTCGACATTCTTCTCATCTTCAACCAATTTACAGATTGAAAGAAGAATACGACTATCTCCAGTCCATACAAATATACGGTCAATTCCTTCATCGGTATGTAGAGTGGCTAATTCCCTTGTATTATGACTTAGCATCACAACAGGCAAATCGGGATTTATTCTCTTTGCCTCTTTTCCAAAGGCGTAAGCGTCCATCGCCCCTACTCTAGCCATTGTGATTACAAGATCAATACTTCTGTTTCGTAGAACCTGCAAAGCATCTCTTGCATCGGGACTGTGTATCATCCGTGGGGACTGAGAGAGATTTAGTTCCGAGTATTCTTGCCGCATAATTTCAGCGAGATATCCGGATTCTTCAAGCAAATAATGGTCAAATGGACTGGCTACAAGCAATACGTCTCGAACTCTAAAAGGAGTCAATCTCTCAAACCGAGCTAGGTCCGAGATGTCCACCGCCATGGTGTCTGATTAGGCGTCCCTATCATCAAGGTTCAGCAAGACAATTCAGGGTGTCCCGCCCGAATTGGGCGGGACGGTGTGTGTGTGATTATTCATTTTCACGATTTGCAAGGTCGTGATGACGCCCTCTTGTAGACAAATCCGGCCGAGTTGGTCTAGGGGCTTCTCGAGGGCTGTATCCAACAGCATTTGATTGGACTGCGCGACGCCTTAATCCGCTAAATCCAACAGTAAGTTTTGCATTAATATGGTGTGGCGCGGAGGGGCGACTTTGCCGCCCCCCCGCATTTTTCGAGTGCATCCCATTCTCACCCAAAGTCTCTCACCTCATTCTTCAATCGAGCCATTTTCCCGATTACGCAACTCTTCTAGTCGCATTTTCAGCAAGGCATCGACAGTAGCGCCATCAGCCGCCGCGCGAGCAATATGCTCACGCGTTGCATATCTCAGTACCACATCCGGCTGCTCACCGTGGATTCGACAGAAGTCTTCCAAACGAGCAGACAAATCGGGACCAAGATCGACTTCGACGCGAGTGCCAGAGGAAAAATCTGGTGTTGAAAGGTACTTTCGAACAGCATCGCGAATCACATCAGATCTATTTCGCATCCCATCGAATCCGACCCTGCGCTCGAGTTCAAGCAAGTGATCTTCGGGAATTCTGAGCGATACCATCGGACTGTGACCTGCCACCACGACTTCCTCCTAAGCCTGCGAGTGGGGCGGGGGGTTATTATTGTATTGCAAATGAAATACAAATGAAATACAATGAAACCATTTTTCCCTTTTGTATTCCTCAATGAGTGATTATGCCTGCTTTTGCATGAATAGTTCAGTTGAAGTCTGATGGTTCTCTCGGCGACTCGCAGGGTTAGTCATGAAGGTCATCAATGATGCTATCCATGGGCAGTTTTCAATTGACGGAGTCAGGTCTGATTTACTCGCTACTCCGGAAATGAACAAACTTAGCCACATCAAGCAATTAGGACTCGCTCATTTGGTATTTCCAGGTGCTCACCATACCCGGTTCGAACATTCTCTTGGTGTATCGCATATTGGAGGTATGATGGCTGATTCTATTGGTTTGAATGAACATGAAAAAACTCTAGTTCAGGTCGCCGGAATGTTACATGATGTAGGACATGGCCCCTATTCGCACACTCTTGAGCACATTTTACATGAGCGCGGAGGTCTTGACCACATGTCAATAACTGAGGGTATTATTCTTGGTGAATACGATGTATTACGTGATGGTGAAGAAAACTCGATAACAAATCGTCAGCGAATTCCCGATATTCTTGAACGACATAATATAGAGCCTGAGGATGTATCTTCCCTGATTCGTGGCCCTGATGCTCGTGGATCTGAGAGAAGCTTACTTTCTTGGACTGATGGGAAGGAAGATTTGGTATCTGAAGATCGCACATTAGGAAACTTAGTTCATGGTCCTGTTGATTGTGATCAATTGGATTATCTATTGCGAGACTCGCACTTTACTGGCGTTAAACATGGCGTTGTAGATCATCGCCGACTAATTTCCTGTTTACGCCGCCATGGAGGCGATGTGGCTGTAGAAGAAGGAGGTCTTGCTGCGCTTGAGGGGATGTTGATGGCGCGTGGTCTGATGTATAGTGCGGTATACTTCCATCGAGTTACGAGAGTGACTGAAGTCATGCTTAGCCGTGCTGTAGAGCGCAGCGCAGATAACCTACCCAATCCTGAAGATTTACAGCGCCGTGTCGATGCAGAAATCTGGCAGGCTCTGTATGAGGCAGGAGACTACTCTCGAGATATGATGCGTCGCCTCAAGTATCGGCAGATGCTCAAAGTTGCAACAAGCCGCCGTCAAGATGAATTGAATCCAGAACAGATTCAGAGATTGATAGAGATTGCACAGAATTCATCCAAGCGTCGTGAGGTAGAGGATGAAATTGCTCATCGTGCTGGTTTAGAACCTGGATATGTGGCTGTTGATGTACCAAGTGTCAAATTACTTCTTTCAGAACCAAGGATGGCTCAAGTCGACATTAGGATTGTTGGTGATGACGGCCGAACTCGTTGGTTCCGTGATCATACTCCAATCGCTGAAGCACTACGCAAGCGCCAAGTCAGTCAAGCAGCAATGTACGTCATGACTCTTCCAGGTTATGAAAAGAATGTTGCACGTTTAGCTGAGCATCATCTGTTGTATTGACTACTATATTTCCCAATTCAGATCTTATTTTCTCTACATACGTAGGGACATTATTCAAAAGGGTGGTGTCGGTCGGCGAAGCGTCCGGTGCTCAAATTGAGAATCGGTTGAACACGTCGGTGAATTCCATGGACAAAACTATGAAAGAAGTGTACGACAGCGTAATCGCACGAGATCCAAACCAACCTGAGTTCCATCAGGCGGTTGAAGAGGTCCTTGACAGCCTAGGCCCAGTAATAGAGGCCCATCCGGAATATCTTCCTGTAGTACAAGCAATTGTTGAAGCAGAGAGAATCATTCAATTCCGTGTTCCATGGTACGATGATGATGGGAATGTACACATTAATCGAGGATTTCGTATTCAGATGAATAGTGCAATCGGTCCTTACAAGGGTGGACTAAGATTCCATCCTTCAGTTAACCAATCAATTCTCAAGTTCCTTGCATTTGAGCAGGTTTTCAAGAACTCTCTAACTCAGTTGCCAATGGGTGGAGGAAAGGGTGGTTCAGACTTTGACCCTAAGGGTAAGTCAGATGCTGAAGTAATGCGTTTCTGCCAGTCATTTATGCTAGAACTTTGGCGCCACATTGGAGCTAACTGTGATGTGCCTGCTGGTGACATTGGTGTGGGTGGACGTGAGATTGGTTTCCTCTTTGGAATGTACAAGAAGCTACAGAATGAATTTACAGGTGTGCTTACAGGAAAGGGGCGCTCATACGGTGGTTCTCTCATCCGACCAGAAGCTACTGGATACGGATTAGTTTACTTCGCACGTGAAATGCTTGCTACAAAAGGAAAGTCATTCGATGGAGCAACTGTTGCAATTAGCGGAAGTGGGAATGTTGCCCAATTCGCTTGTGAGAAGGTGCTCGATTTAGGGGGGATTCCAGTCACAATGTCGGATTCATCAGGATGGATCCACGATCCAGCTGGTATCGACCGCGAGAAACTGTCATGGATTATGGATTTGAAGAATAATCGTCGAGGACGTATCCATGAATATGCAGATCACTTTGATGGAGTCACTTTCAATAAATCCCAACCCGAACCTGCTCTAAACGGCCTTTGGGGTGTAAATGTCGACGTCGCTCTTCCTTGCGCTACTCAGAACGAAGTCAATGGCGAAGAGGCAAAGATGCTTGTTGCAAACAATGTGATGGCTGTTGCAGAAGGCGCTAACATGCCTTGTACACCTGATGCTGTAGAAGTGTTCCAAGAACATGGGATTCTATTCGCTCCAGGTAAGGCTTCCAACGCTGGTGGTGTTGCAACCTCTGGTCTTGAGATGAGCCAGAATAGCCTACGACTTTCATGGACACGTGAAGAAGTAGATCAGCGTCTTGAAGCAATAATGGTCAATATCCACAAAGAAGCTTTTGAAACCGCAGAGAAGTATGGAATGTCCGGTAATTATGTTGCAGGAGCAAACATTGCTGGCTTCCTGAAGGTTGCCGAAGCAATGACCGCTCAAGGAATGGTCTGATTACTGCTAACTTCATCAATGCTCCTCATTCATTGAGGCAAGGAATCTCTGCATCCTCTCTGTTTTAGGATTATTAATTATTGAAGATGGGCCTTCTTCTGCAACAAGTCCTTTGTCGAGATAGACTATTCGGTCTGCTACATCTCGAGCGAAATTGATTTCATGAGTTACGATAATCATAGTCAACCCTTCATCAGCTAATCCACGAATAGTTTTCAGAACTGAGCCGATTAATTCAGGATCTAGTGCTGAGGTTGGTTCGTCGAAGAGAATCACTTCTGGTTTCATCGCTAGAGCCCGAGCGATTGCGACTCTTTGTTTCTGCCCTCCTGATAGGTTTCCTGGATAAGCATCCACTCTCTCCAATAGATCGACTCTCTCTAGAACTTCCATAGCCACCTTATCTGCCTCGCTCTTACTCATACCACGAACATGCCTTAGTCCAAGTGTCACGTTTTCTAGGACCTTCAGATGAGCAAACAATTCAAAAGATTGGAAGACCATTCCAATTCTGCTTCGTATTTCATTCACATTGGCTCTAGGTGTATTTATTTGAGTTCCACCCAGTTCAATCACACCACCTGTAGGCTCAATTAATCGATTAATACATCTTAAAACGGTTGATTTACCAGAACCTGAAGATCCAATTATGGCAACAGACTCACCTTGATGGACATCAAATGACACACCCCGAACAGCCTGTACTCCTCCAGGATAGGTTTTTTCTAAATCTCTGATTGAAAGGACAACTTCTGACATTCATGCACCTCCTGAAATTCCCAGCCCAGGGATTTTTGTTTTCTCTTCTAATCTTCGAAGTAGTAAAGCAAGTGTCCAAGTTACAACGAAGTAAGAAATCATCACCATTCCCCATGCCCAGAAAATTTGGAATGTTACGGCAATAATCAGCCTCCCCTGTCTTGATAATTCTGCATAACCAATAACCATAGCTAGTGAGGAGTTGAGAACTAGGTTGACCATTTCATTACCGATTGGTGGTATGCAAATTCTGATGGCTTGAGGCATGATTACTAGTTTCATAGTTCCCATATATGTTAGTCCAATGCTACGACCTGCTTCCATTTGCCCCGATGGGATTGCAGCAATTGCTCCACGTATGGTTTCACATTGGTATGCACCAGAATTTAGGCCAAGGGTGAATATTGCACTGATGAATGCACTCTCTCCTAGCAACCAATAATCGAAACCATCTACTCCCATATCTCCAAAGACGCTTTCGTATGCATCTTGAATTTCCATACCGAGACTAAGCCCAAAGTGGATAAACATGAATTGTACAATTAACGGGGTGTTGCGGAAGAAGTCGGTATACAGTGTTGCAATCGAGTTCAGAGGTCTTATTTTCCAAGGATTTAACGTCACCCTGCCAATCTCTATTTTTGAGAACTTTCCATTATTGCTGAGGAACAATAAACCCAACAAAGTTAGTGCAATACCTAATCCAAACATGGCGAAACCGCGTGGATCACCTACTGGTGTGAAAATATATTCAATACCATCGAGACCAAGTTCTGAGAACCCACTTACTCCCTCCCAAAAGAGATAGAGTCCAACTGCAGCCAATCCACCACCAAGTGTTCGCACAATTCCATTTGGTCTACCTTCAACAAGACCCTTCAGATTAGTCGGTGCGGTTTTGAACATCGCCAGGATTACTCCAATCAAGAATCCGAAAAGAATACCGAATCCAACAATTTTCACTGTTGCCTTGAACCCATCTAACATCATATCATCAGCATATTCTGAGAATTCTCCAAAATTACCATAATCTGGAATTTCAAAGCCAACTAAGTCATTTTTCCCTGAACTATCTGTAAGTAAGATAACGCCTTGATTTCCAACAACAATTCCTTTCTGATAGTCAATCATTGCATGATCATTGAATGACGTATTTATTCCATCAGGGATTATATTGTGTTCGACGATATTACCTCCATCAAGGCTAACTCCTAGGTAGTTGTCTGGACCTGCAAAGAGAATAATGGATGCAGAAACAACTTCAATAGATTTCAAATTTTCATCGAGAGAGGTATTGTATCCCTCAGATTCGATTTCTACTAAGTTCCAATTCTGTGCACTAGTTGTAGTGGATGATAGAATTTGACCATCGCTTGAAGCAGCGTACAATCTGTATGGATTATAGTAGCCTACAGAGATTAAGTTTGAATCACTAGATCCAGTTGGTGCTTCTCTATAGTTCCAACTTATACCTCCATTAGTTGTGAATAGGAGTGTGCCATTTTCTCCACAAGCGATGCCGTTGTTCTCATCAAGGAATGATATATCGTTGAGATTTTCTGTAAATTGAGTTTCTATCTCCTGCCAATTCGAGGCGGAGTATCTCCAAATCGCTCCATCTACACCGACTAGGATTAGGCTATTTTGTCCAATCAAAACTAAGTCAACCATTCCTTCCCCCGGACTGCCAATATTTGTCCAATCTGCATCTAAACCTTGTTTCATTAGCACTGAGCCGGTTGAATCTAGTACTGCCATGGAATCATAAGCAGAATCTGCAGAAATCAAATCAGCCGTAGTATCTGAGTTCATTGCACTCCACGTCATGCCCTCATCTGAACTTGATAACATGACACCTCCATCGCCGAATACCCAGGTTTCATTCCCATGAACTGCAGCAGCATTCAGATTACTATCTACACCACTTTCTGCAATATCCCAACCTGTCTCGATGCTTTGTCCAACGGCAGGCGAAATGGCAACCAATAGGAAAACTGAAACTATTATTCCAACTCTTGTCTTTTCATCTAAAGCAGACCAAGAGAAAATCCTCTCTACACCAACGCGCCTAGAGTTCACGTTTTGCTCAGAAGGAAAGCAGAATATAGACTAACCCGGCGTGTTATCTGTATTATTTTCTGAACTCTTCCATTAGTAATGTTCATCGTCGGTTTGTGTCGACGATTGAATATGGGCGAGATGATTTACCATGGTAAGGTTAAGCAAGTATGGAGTACGGATGATCCTAATGTTATCGAATTTCGATATACCGACCAAATTTCTGTCTTTGACCAAATCATTCCAAGTTTGGTTCCGCGTAAAGGTGAATCATTGAATCGAACATCATGTCACTGGTTCAAATTAGTTGAAGAATTAGGCATCTGTGATACTCATGTAATTGAGATGAATGCTCCCGATCGTGTATTGGCAACACGTTTTGATGTCGTCCGTGAACCAGGCGCAATATCTCAGGATAGAGAAAATGTCTTCGTCCCTCTTGAGGTAATTTGCAGACATTATCTTGCTGGAAGTGGATGGCGCCGATACAAGCGAGGGGATGCGCCTGCCGAAGAATTTGGATTTGAACCGGGTACTGTTTTGGAAGAGGGTGTTAAATTACCAAAACCATATCTTGAGGTATCGACAAAGTTCGAGAAGTTTGATCGTCTACTAGATAGGGATGAAGCACTTGAAATTTCTAACATAACTGAAGATGAGTTTGATGCTATACTCGATATTGTTGTGAAGGTAGATGAAATAATTAATCAAGAAGCCGCGAAAAGAGGTTTGATTCATGTCGATGGCAAGAAAGAATTCGCTCTTGGCAAAGAACGGAAACCTGTTCTTGTAGATTCTTTCGGTACTCTTGATGAAGATAGATGGTGGGATGCAGAGTCATATGCAAATGGAGAGATAGTACAGTTGTCGAAAGAATCTGTCCGCGTCCACTATCTTGGAACAGGACATCATGCTGAGTTGTATACGGCTCGTCAGGAGGGAGCTGAAGAACCTCCTATTCCTGCCTTGCCACAAGAAATAATTGACCAAACTGCTAAGTTGTATGCAGATATGTATGAGAGATTGACAGGCGAATCATTCTGACTATGCGTGTCGCCGCATCAACAAACCACAGCGACGCTTTTCGGCACTCCGTAGAATAATAGTCAGATGTCTGAATGCATCGGCGACACCTCCGTCTAGGGGTTCTTCGGGGTCTACACTCCACTTGCCTCTCTGAATAGTTCCACGTAAGGTAATGACTTCTTTAGAATCAAGCCACCCACATAGGTGTAGGCCACCAGCACCTCTGCAGAAACCATCTTCGCCAAGAAATTCCTCTTCTAATCCTAGATTTAATTTAGCCAGCAAGTCGTGAATGACTCCGTCACCTTTGTCTATTGTATATTCATGTAAATATGAAATCGCATCACCATTTTCGATAGGAAATCTTCCTAATCTTTCACGAGATATTCCTTTGTCAAGAGGTTCTGTAGGTGAGCCATCTGCTTTCCAATCTACGGAAGTAAGGAACAGCATCATAGCCGAATCAAATTTTGGTTTTTCTCCTTCTTTAAGTGAATTCACAGATTTAGGCAATCCCTCAAGTTTTTTTATTTCTATGTGATCTCCACCAATTGAAGATTGGATCATTGGTATTAATGCAATGGGGTCATATCTCAACGGTTCAAAGGTATGGAATGGACTAGGGGGGATGTATCTGCTCAAAATTACACTTCCACGTACTATTCTAGTCCAGACAAACGTTTCAATCTACTCTCGAACTCATCAAGTTCTTCTTCTTTGATTTCTGTTGATTTTTGTTCAATTGTATCGACAGTTGCAGTCTGCTGAGTCGTGTCTTCGGCAGAAATGGTAGGTAATGTTTCAGATATCCGTGGCAATGATTCTTCTGCTACCTTTTTACTAGCGGCTTTTCTTTTCATTACCGATTCAGTCATTCGCATAATTTCTCTTCTTTCGCGATGATTTCTAATTGCCCAAGTGACAGCAAGTGCTATTGCAATCATCATTATGGCAAAACCTATCCCAGTCCCCCATTCAAATCCATTAGTAGTTGAAATTGAACCGCCTGAAAGAATCTTCCTCACTTCGTCATCACTACTATCGGAATCTAAATCCCATGGGAATGAGCAATAAATAGCAACTATCATTTCAGTACCATCTTCAACATCAGGCCGGTCAAATTTTGGTGTTGGAGAATATACTCCGGTCATGTCAATAGTGTGTTCTGCGTTGTAAGTTCCAGCATCAATCTGAATTTTACAGTCTGCATCAGATAAAAGATGTTGATTTTCTCTAATTGTTAGAATCTTAATTTCTTGTGTTGCCCCCTCTCCTTGTAACTCGATTCCAACTAAGCCTACATTCCAGTCCGTCCTCCGAATCTCGAAAGTCTTTTCATCGCTAGCAATTAATACACCTCTGTCATCTAGAAGTTTAATGGATAATGTCCTATGTCCTGGTTCTGGATCCCACAAGGATGATGAGAGATTTGTCGATTGTAGAGTTGTATTTGCTGGAATTATACCTTCGATAGAATCAATCATTACGCCTTCATCATCAGCTAACATAATTGTATATTGGAATGAAGAACTTCCATTCCCAACACTACATTCCGAATAGATTGCAGTAATTTCTCCATAAATCGAACATGATGCTGTGCGCGTTGCTGGCTCGATAATGTGTGCCGAATATGGTAAATTAGTTGTAGAATCTATAGTTAGTTGACTGCCTATAGCAGCAGAGTTAGATGCATGCCATACCCATCCACCCTGTAAATCCCATAGTAAGTTATTTTGAACATCATCCGAAACTTGAGATGAAAGCGAAGTCCCATGAATTTTCAGCAGTTTGTCATCTCCATCCATTGCCACGATAACTGGGGAAGAGGCCCAAGAATGATCTTTCTTCTCAGTTTCCAAAGAAATTTCTTGTTGGCTTCCTACTGAATCTTGAGCTAGAATTCGTATTGTTCTTTTACTACCATCCCAATCATCAGTAGGAATAATTTCTATAGGAATTCCCGTGATTTCGTTTATTCCAAGGACTACTTCGGTCCTTCCTGAAACATTCCATCCCGGAGGGAGGCTCAACACTTGTAAGGAAATGGTAGTTGGTGCATTGCCAAGGTTCTGTAATTCCGCTACAGGAAATCCTCCATAATCTGAAAGTATCCAATTTCCAGATCCGGTTAAGGTAAAGTTGTGAATAATTGCGACTCTCAGAGGTAGTGTGATTATTGATTCAGCACTTCCATCGCCTTCTCTAAGTTTGATATGTAATTCTACTGTATTTCCGTGTCTAGCAGTAGGCGGAGGTGTGATTTGAAGATTCAGCGGAGCGTAGTCACCGGGATTAAGAATTGGGAGTTGTTCTGGTGTTTCGATTGACCACCCACTTTCACCCTTTACATATACAGAGACATAAGGTCGGGTTGGCGAATTTCCATTTTGCTCAACAATTAGTGTCACACTTGCTCCTTCTGGATTAATCTCTAGATTTGCATTATTTGCAATCGCTGTCCAACCCGCTACATGTGCGATTTCAACAATAAATGACATATTATAGACAGTTTCATCAAAAGAAACACCTATCATCGTCACTTCAAAAATTGACCCATTCCATGCCAAAGATGGTGGGGTGATTGATATTGAAATCGTAATTGTTTCATTCACTTCAACTTCAGTAACATTTGAACTTGAAATATCCCAGCCATTACTACTATCACCCTCTACATTTGTAGAAATTCCTGTCCCATAAATGACTAGACTGTCTTGTAAATTGCCAATGTTCTTTGCAACAATATTCAGATCTAATGTCTGACTTGGAATAACTGCAAAAGAATTTCCTTCTGCAGAATCACCATTAATCTCTGAGGAAAATTCCCATCTGTGATCTTGTCTAGCCTCTAGAGTCAATATTATTGATGAAAATACATCATTATCTCCACTTGACCTCATTATTATTTCAATATTAATTGGAATTCTGGCAGGCGTATTCTCTGGAAGAATAACTTGAACAGGAAGAGTGCGTAGATTGCCGGCTCCAAGAGTAATCTCGGAGTTACTAAAAATCAGTTCAACACCTGGGTCTTCTGAAAGATTAGAATCAAGAATTAGAGAATATGACATTGAATATGTGTCCATTCCATTTCCTGGATTGAGAAGTCTAACTGTCGCTGCAGTTGCCGTTTCAACATCGATAATATGAGGTGAGACTGTAGGGGAAATCAAAGTCATAGACGCACGATAGATTTGTAGTACTTCGATTGATAAATGAAGTGAAAAATCATTGCTAACAGAACTTTGATCACTAAATGAATGGAATGCTGGGGGGGCGTCATCTGGCAATTGAAGCGTTAATATTCCAGATACACGTGTTCCTGATGTTCCTTGAATTGTCAAATTTGCAGAATTTAACGTCAAATCTCCTGACGTTGACCAAACCCAATCCTCAATCCCCATTCCTGCGTTAATAATGGACCACTCAACAGATGGAGATGAGTTTGGCAAGTCAGCGGTTATTGTCCAAGACAGCGCGTTATCAGGCATGCTCCTTTGATGGATAGTTTCTGCAACGACTCCACTAGCAATGAAGATTAATTCAACGGACTGACAGGTTTCGTCATCCCCTATTCCAATACACATAGTCAATGATGTAGAAACACTATCTCCTAAATTCACATCATTACTAGGCACCTCTATTCGGGCTGAAATTATCTTTGATTCACCTGCTTGCAAAGATAATGCCGGAATTTCCACATCATTCTGATCGTATAATCCCATGTATTCCTCTGTACTCTCTTCCCAAGATGTAACTGTCCAATCCAATGAAATAGAATTTTCATCAGCATTACCAAGATTTTCAACAATTAACCAAGCCTTGGCTGAATCTCCAATCAAACCATAACCAGTACTAGTCGAAGTTCCAGAAGGTCCTCTGATTGATAGGCCTCTTGTCCTATTTGCCTCGATTGGCAAATCTGCTGTAACGCTAATGTTCTCATCATCATCTAAGGTTAGCGTTAATTCTAGGTATCCTGCGTCTGAACCAGGAGCATTAGAAGGTGCATTTATTCTTAGAAAAGGATTCCACGTCTCGCCGACTCCGATTTCGATTCCTGATGTTCCTCCGATCGTTTCATCGCTCCATGACCAACCCTCTGGCAGATTAGTTGAATCAACACTTAGAGACCAAATCCCCGCTAGTCTTCCGGTTGAACGAATGGTTGGGTTTGCAATAGAAGAGGTCCCAGGATCTACTCTTGTTGGTTCAGATGGAATCTCAAATGTTGCGTTATATGGAAGTACTATGTCTAACGACACAGCCTGTTGGTCATTGTCGTATCTTGATTGTGTGACATTATGATTTGGGTCAAGAACCAATTCAAAAACATGCTCCCCTAAACCTCCACTCCATTCAACAGAAAATGACTCGAATCCACCGTTTCCAGTTGGATCTGCAGGAACTAGCGATTCAACTCGGTGCCTAGCAATTTCAGTACCATCAGCAAAAAGAATTGCATCGGCCGATCTATCTATCTCAGAGGTGCCAGCGTTCTCAAAGAAGGCAGTAATTGTCACTTCCTCATTCGGATTTGGCGAACTTGGATTGAATTCGATACTTCTTCCATCAATCAGAGGCCTTAGGTCAGCCAGTTTTGTTGAAACTACTGTGTCTCCAATAATGATGTCAAGTGTGGCGTCACCATCTATGTCAGCCATTGCAGGAGAGGACCAGACTCTGTGATCCAACTCCAACTCTGCAGCCCATTCGCTGTTAATTGCTACTTGAGTGCCTGTATCTCCATCCCATGCCCACAATGTACGTCCATACGCAACTAGAAGTTCTGGCATTCCATCCCCATCAATATTCATCCAGATTGGTTGAGATACAGCAATCTCATCGTTCAGATTACCACTAGTTCGCTCTAAGTCGTGGTACCATTCTAGTTGAGGTGTGGTTGTAGATAAGTCATGACAGCCGGCTTGACCGTGTCGATCGAATGTTGTTTGGTGCCAAGTGACCCAGCATGCTCTATCCTGAGCACCATCATTATCTGAATCAATCAATACTGGTGGTGCATCCGCATAGCCATTTACAGCTTCGAATGACCAAAGTTCATTTCCATCATCTAGATTCAGTCCTCGAAATTGAGCCCCTAAGACATCACTTGAACCATCAGGGTCGGCGGGAATTGTGACTACAATTTCCGGACCTGATGTGCTGCTGTCTAATTCTGCAACAATAGGTCCTGGCAATCGAATGTGAGGTACATCTGAATCTGTTCCACCTAAATTATTGGGTAGTAGAAGGCCATCCCATTTCTGGTCGCCATTTTCTGAATCTAATTTCCAAACCCACATGGCGCCATTAGATGCCTCAGTAGTAGTTAGGACCACATATCCAGTATTATCATCAACTATTGCAAAAGCTGGGTCTGAGGGGTGTGTCCCATCTTGCAGGGTAGACTGCCATATTGGACTAGGTTCTCCATTTATTCCGAGAGGAAGAGCAATGACGACAATGTCCTCACTTACTTCATGTATTGCAGTAATTACCAACTCTGCATCTCCATCTAAATCGAGATCTGCTAGCAATGGTTGAGCGGTTGGTTTATGTCCATCAATTGCAGTATAGGGTCCATTAATGCTAATTCTCAAAGTTTCATCTGTAAAAGTCCAAAGCAACTCTGAAGAATGTGAACCAGAGGCTGACCAACCTGTTACTGAGCACTGAAGTTGAGGCGACCATGCATCTACATGCAAGGTCCCTGCTGCATCATAAACAACTAGAATTTCTTGAACTCCGTCATCGTTCATATCAACAACAAGAGGAGATGCCTTAACCATCTCTGTAGAACCCAAATCAACTTCCCAGGCTAGGTCTGCATCTTCTCCTTCAATGATTCTCAGGATGCTATGGTCTGAACCCCCTACTGCTACAGTCTGGACTATTATGGCGAATAGAGAACTTCCACCGCATCTTTCTTCGGCATCAGGCTCTGTAGTGATTTGATTAGATAAATCGGCAACAGGAGTCGATAAAGAGTCAGTAGATAACGAATATGAACCAAAAACCCAATTTACTGTCGGATCAACAATTGAGTATAATTCGGACGCATCTGAGGGAGATGACACCCCTGCTCCTCCACTCGGTGAATGTGCTGGAGCTATTGACATTCGTTCTGGATTCTTACCAGATTGAGGCCAAGGTTGTTCGGTTCCATTCCAAGGTTCTACACCTGCTGTACGTGATTCTTCAGTGTATTTACTCGGTGTTGAAATATTTGTTTTTTCTTGATCATTTATCATCAAAGGCGACAAACTGAGAATAATCATAATTGAAACCACAACTATAGTGGAACGTTGATTATGGACTAATGAGGGTCCGCTCCGCATGGTCATCAGGAAGTTACTTCCGCTTTGCAGCCCACTTGAACATTCGGGACAGACTATCATTCAGACCGTAGGTCTGATGAGTTTTTGCATTTCGCCATCGATTTTTCGGACAGGAATAATTTCCGTTGTGCTTATACGGGAGACGCTTGTCGCCGAGTCGCACGGACCTCTCCTCTGGAGGCACAGCCGATGAGGGACGGGAGGGTTAAACTGCCTTTCCTCCGACTGAACTCGGAGCGGTCCGGCGATTGGAGGGAAAAAGATGTACAGCCTCATAACGATGGAGGATACTATTCGCATACCTGCTGAATACATCCGTAAAGATAGAAAATTAGAAGATCATATTGACGAATTGGCACATGCAGCCTTTGAAGGAAGATTCGACGAAGACGAGCATTATACATTGCTTACTTTTGGGCATGAAACTGTTGGTCGTGGAAAAATTATCCATGGTGATGGTGCAATTTACCAGCGTGTTCGATTCAAGGCGTTACATTTCACTATGGAAGCCAATGAAGTCGTAGATGGAGCTGTCTCAGAGGTATCTGAATATGGGGCCTTCATTCGCATTGGCCCAATCGAGGCTTTACTACACAAATCACAAATTCTTGATGAACCAATCCAAGTTAACATGGGGATTCGAAGAATCGAAGGTTCAAAGACAGGAAAGCATATCGAAGAGGGCTCTTATGTGCGATCTCGAATTGTTTCAAAGGCAATAAATCAGAATGACCCCCGATCTAGTAAGATTGGATTGAATTGTAAGATGTCTGGTCTAGGCGCTCACGATTGGTTGACTCGAGGTGAATGATATGGCAAAAGTCCCATTCGCATGTGGCGAATGTAATCGTATTCTTCCGGATCCACCTAGTAAGAATGATCCAGTCCAATGTCATCATTGTCCTTCTGCTCCAGTCACTACCGATTGGTCCGGATATGTTGTTATTCTACAACCGGAGAGGTCTGAGGTCGCTCAGCGATTGAATATCACTGACCCCGGTTCATATGCTTTGAAGGTAAACATCCGTTAATTGAGGAATTATTATGGAAATTATTAGTCGAAAAGAAAATCCATTGCTGAATAGAGTAGAACTTCAGTTCCGCTGGGAGCATACTAGTGGAGCAACTCCAAGTTTGTCCGAGATGGTTGCAGCAGCAGCCAAGGCGGAGCCCGGATCAAAGAAAGAATTGACCTTCGTTAAGGATGTAAATACGCGCTTCGGAAGGCCTCAGACTACTGGCCTCGCCTTAATTTATGCTGACTCTGAATCTGCTACACTAGAGCCTGATTATGTTCATTCCCGTCATGAATCCTTACATGGCTCAAAAAAGACGGAGAAGGTAGAAGTTCCTTCCAAAGAGTCTGTTGAAGAAACCTCAGAAGAAGATTCCGAGGGGGGTGACGAATAATGTCAGATAGTCCTAACGCAAATGCGAAGTGGTCAAAGTACAAGATAGAGGGTGACGAACTTGTCCGAGCGGATAGTTGTCCAACTTGTGGGCCTGGAGTTTTCCTAGGTGTTCATTCTAATCGAAAGACCTGTGGGAAATGTGGATTCACTGCCTCAAATGAGTAATTCACTCTAAGAAGTCAGACCACTTGCCATCATTACTGAGAATTCTCTCATTTAATATTGCAACACCAATATCTCTTCGCCGAGATATCTTTATTTTCCCATTATTTTCTTGTCCATCGTGTCTCCATCCAGTCCAAATCCAGCCGGAGTCAAGAAATTTAGCATCGAAAATCGGGCCTGGTGTTCTATATGTGGATGGTGTTGAATTGAATCCTTCAAGAATAGAAAAACCTCCTGTTGCCATAGCAATTAGAAATTTGTTTTGATGATGGAAAACTTTCTCAATTTTATTATTAATCGAGATTTTGTGATTTTCTATAACACTACCATCTTCTTTATCAAGAATAATGACGCTGCCATTGTCATAGAATAAATTCAATTGCCCATCCGATTCATTGATTGAAATTAATCGGTTGAATGTCAATTCATCAGGAATTGGTACTCGCCATATTTCATTTGAATCAGCATCCATATGGTAAATTCCACGTCCCAAGATGGAGAAGCAGAATCCAGAGTTCACTTTGCTTAATGCCATGGGTTCGGAATCAAGGGATTGGGACCAAATCGCTCCATTCGGGTCAAAATCTAAAGATTGTTTAATTCCTTTCCGAATTGCTTCTCTTCCGATTCCATTTTGCCATTCGCTATCAAGTGACAATGCAGCCATTCGAGCATGTTTGAGTTCATGATCAACCCATGTTCCTACCCAGCGATTCTCCAAAACTACTCCTGAAGTGATTTGAGCCGGGAATGGTTTGACAAAATCTTCTACCTTTGTGTTATCTCGAAGTTTACAAATTTCTCCTAAAGTTCCAATAATGACGCTTGAATGTTCTCCAGAATCTATTCGTAGAGGTGTGAAGGGAAGTGTGGTGTTCACAGTTGTCTTCAGATTCAACTTGCGTTTGAACCTGTGGTAGGATGACTTCAAGTTGTTCTATTGAATCCACGACTCATGGTCACCCTTCTGTTTGCATCAAGGAAAGACTCTGCCTCGATGAATCTCCATCAAGCAGTGCTTTCTTTAGGGGGTTGGTCAGATTCAGAGGATTGCGAACATGGTATAGTGAATGTGCATAGGGAATATCCGATTCATATTCTACTAATCGAAGAGCTCCATATCCATGCAGATGGATTGGATGTAATACACGAAAAGGTTTGCAATGTTATTGTTGAAGAAGTACTTGTTTTATCTCGACACTCTGCAAAAAGTGGACGCCCTTCCCTTTCCGTGCATGCAATAGGAGTTCCAGGTGAAATTCCTCACGGAGAGACTGCTTTTGCAGGAGGTATGAAAGGCTTAGCAATCCCACCTTCGCCTAGGTTTTCAGCAATTTTCAGGCAATTGCAACATGAAGTTTCAAAATCTCCTCTAGTGGATGAGTTTGAAGTCATTCTTGAAACTACTCACCATGGGCCAATATTTACTCGACCTACATTATACTTGGAAATTGGGTCTACGGAAATGGAATGGGGGCGTCAAGATGTCTCTCATCTTTGGGCTAGGGTGATTTCAGACGTTCTTGGTTTGAATGGGAAGCCTTTGATGGGTGAATGGCCAGGTCATGGAGAGGTTATGGTGGGTTTTGGTGGTGGTCATTATGCTCCAAGGCACACTGCTGTAATCAATCAAGGAGGTTTTTGGATGGGGCATATTATAGCCAATTATGCACTAATATTTGATGAGTTAAAGGATGGTGAGTCGCCATCTGGACCATGGAAACATGCAGTAGAAGAAGCAGTAAAATCAACTCGATTAGGTTTTCCAGGAGGGGCGGTGTTCGCACATCTAGATCGTAAGTCATTCAAGGGTTGGCAACGTACAGCAATAATCCAATTATTAGACGAAATTGGTGTTGAAGTTCGCCGAGGCAGGGACATGTTCCGTTGAGCAATTGTGAAAGTGCGTCTGCACCCCCGTTCCTCGCATGGGCATCCTTGGAAGAGTAATTTTGCGCTTGATGCCGATTACTCCTAAATTTTTCATTAGATGGGTTGCTAATCGTTATGTTGCCGGCTCAGATTTATCGGATGCTGTTGAAGTAATGAAAAAAATAAGCTTAGAAAAGGCTTGTTTTACTGTTGATGTCCTAGGAGAGGAGATATCCAAAATTGAAGAGGCAGATTATTTTATCAACGAGTATTCAAATCTTATAGATGCAATTGTGAAAAATAATCTAGATGCTAATATTTCTCTGAAACCTACTGCTTTCGGACTTTTGATTGATTATGACATCGCTCTAGTAAATATTGAAAAAATCTCCCGTAAGGCTGCAGAAGGGCAGATTTTTGTTCGTTTGGACATGGAAGATCATCGTGTCACACAGTCAACTATTGATGTTGTGAAAGCAATGCATAATCGAGGTTTGACGAATGTTGGAACGGTGTTACAAGGTCGCTTATTCCGGACAAATCAGGACATCGATGATTTGTCTTCATCCCTTAGAGGAGTTTCAGATGTTAGAATCTGCAAAGGAATTTATCTTGAACCTGCCAATATTGCTCATAGAGGATATCAAGATATTGTTGACGCTACAAATTCGGCAATTGATAGGTTGTTAGAAACTAGTTCATACACCGCTATCGCAACTCACGATATGCCAATCATCAAGCATTCTCTGAATGCAATCGCTATTCGGGGAATGGGTCCGGGGATTGAAGACCCAAGAGAGGGGGTCTCATCTTGGGGTCTAGGGAAGGGTGAGGGATACGAATTCCAGATGTTGTTAGGAGTTCGTGGTAATGTTAGAAGGAATTTGGCTAAACAGGGTCATCGAACTCGCGTCTATGTCCCATATGGAAAGAGGTGGTACGAATACAGTATTCGTCGATTAAGAGAAAATCCAGATGTGGCTTGGCACATTGCCAAGAGTATGATAATGCCTTGGACAAATCGGCGTTAATCAACGTGAATAATTATCTCTGCCTCGGTATCTAGGTGGATGGAGGTATATTCTTCTAATATCTATTGCAGATCTTTTCCCTCTCAATGTCCGACCTTTTCCTGTATGTATGGCTCTAATTCTCCATCTTAATCCTTCAATTTCCATTATGGTTCCACATGTAAATACTCTATCGGGGGCACATTCAAGAGTGCTTGAATGACTTTCTTCTCCATCTGTCATAGTTAATCTGACGATTGTTTTATCACATCTAACTGCCCATAATGTGCTTATTTCAGCACCAATTCGTTTTTTTGCAGATCTTGAATCAGAATCGTCAAGTCTTGTTACTTTGTAGAGAATTTCTTCATGTTCAAAGACATCTCCCAAGTGAATTTCTTCATCGTCATCAGCCTCAATCTTCGAATTGAAACTGTCCGGCCCATCTGAGAGAATTGAATTTATCATTATGGGAAGGCTCGGACGAAGATGCAGAGTTTGAACTGTATTGCAAACTTGACATCTTGCCAGAACGTCCTCTCCTTCTCCTTTCATTACACGACGTAGAACTTGATGTTCTGTAAAGTTGGCACAGCTAGCGCACTCTGCCACATCTACAGATTCCTCCTCATCTAGATGTTCTTCCACAAGCCCGCCGGCTGGGCTGGCTTTATTGAAGCCATCCTAAGAAGGTATGATTCAAGAGAGAGCCCCATAAGCGCAGTTCATGAGTGGTCTTGGGGACGAGTTCGAACTCCCTCAAATGTCTGAACGAGAAATGTTTGAGAGACTTCTTTCTGAGGACTCTAAAAGAGGAAATGATGAGTCGCAAATTGCTTCAGCTATTGGTGAACAGATGTTGATTATGGATTTGCAGCAACTTCCACGTTCAGTTAGAGCAAGGATTAGAGACATAGTCGGCCGAATCCCTGCAAAAAATGTCATTATTGTAGGTGCAGGAATTGGTCATCTAACTTCTTGGCTCATGGATTTGTGGTGCGGCGATCCTGCGAATCCACCCGATGATACGCCGGAGCATCCTGAAACATTACGAATAATCGAAGAAGGTGGCAAATTTGGTGTAATAATAGATAGATTACTTCGTCGATATGATGCTTCTTCGTGGGCACAAGTGATTACAAATACTTGGTTCGAGGTCTTTGCTGAAAATCAGTCATGGAACGCAGCCGGTGCAACTTTGCCACAATCTGCTAGGTCAACACTTCTTCCTCAACCAATTGATCTCATCATTATTGATTTGCCTGAATCAAGCAGAGTTGAAGCGGCAATCAAGGCGTTCCCTTTGCTTTCTCCTGGTGGAGTATTGATTACTCTTGAACCTCAAGTTCCGACCGGAGATGTCGGTGAACCAATGTCGGGTCAAGAACCAACTCCTGCGCAAGTCTTAGTTGCTTCATTTAATCAATGGATGGAGTTTGTTCAAAATGTAAATTTGAATCATTCTGCCGCCTTAGTAGAACTGACCGGAGGAACACTAGCAGTTTTCCGTCGTTCAGCCTGATAAGAATCAAGAACAGGTAAAACAATTGTGTTTTCTTCAGAAGTCCCGTCTTCAAAAACCGTCTCTGATTCGTTTCCCATACTATTGATTAGAAGGTCAATCCTGAATATTCCGTATCCAAAGTAGTCGTCATGCTCATTCTGATTATTATCCATTTGAGAGTTTTCACTTAATCTCTGTTTTACCATCTCAATTGCATTCTGTCCACCACTTGCTCCCTCTCGTTGTAATTCAGGATGAGCCTCCAATAATAGTGCTAAACCTCCTGAAACCCAGGCGGTTGATGCAGAAGTTCCACTTGCCCATCCCCACCAACTACCATCACCCGAGCCACCAGCCATCAGTACAGGTACTTCTGCAGCAGGAGCAATTAATTCGGGCTTTTTATCTGGGTCTGACCTAGGTAGAATAGGCGGCCACAGTTGACCATTATTATCTCCCTTTGAACTACCACTCCAAACATTACCAAGTCGTGTAACACCTCCTACACAAATCACATCTTCTACAGAACCTGGTGATGATACATCTCCATCATCATCTTGGCCGTCATTTCCTGCAGCTGCAATAACAAAAACTCCATCGTCTAATGCATCTTGAACAGCCTGCTCTAATTCATCAGTGGTGATTCCTGCGAAACCAATTCCCCCTTCGCCTCCTAGACTAAGACTGATGATATCGGCTTGATTTTCTACACACCAATTTACGGCCTGAGCAATTCCTGAATCAGTTCCACTTCCTGATTCATCTATGGCCTTTGCAATGAGAAGTTCAACACCTGGCGACGCGCCTCGCAGGCCATTTTGAGCAACTAATAATCCTGCCATAGCAGTCCCATGCCCTTCATCATCGTAGGGAGTTTCATGTGAGTTTATCGCATCGAACCAACCTGATAATTCAATATGCTGTAAATCAGGATGATTTAATTCAATTCCTGAATCTACGACACAAACAACAACCCCCGTTCCATCTAATCCTTCAATTTCGTCCAGCCCAGTCAGGTCACGGTAAGATTCCTCCCAACCTGTAAGCGTAGGAGCCGGTCCTCCAATCAAACCCCCGTTCGCTTCAGACCATATCCATAGGATTAGGATTAATATTGATAGAAATGTAACTAAGCCTGAAACAATTCCTACAACCCAAGGAAAAGCATCACTAAAGTTAGAATCTAGCTCTGCCTTGTCGAGATTATTATCGAAGGCATCAATGACTTCTTCAATTTCTTCATCTGGTTGCATATGATTCCTCCAGGATACCCTAGGGATTACCATGCCTCAGAACGAGAGAAGTGGCTGACTATAGTCGTACTTGAGCCGCATTTCTGACAAGTAATTCTGGATGGAATCATTGAATTGCATTCTTTACAGGACGTTCCGGGAACTCCTACATTTTGGCATGATTCCGTTGTGCAGGGGACTTCATAACTTCCGTCTGATAATTTCAAGGCAGGAGTTTCAACATTGCATATTGGGCAAATCCCTTGACTATTTTTTGTTGTTCTTGGAATGTATTCACCCGCAACTTCTCTAGCTCTGGTGGATTGAATTCTGTCTCCTGAAGAGCCCAACATGAATTGCGGATACCAAAGAATGTGGACTAATAATATGATAGCCGCAATTCCTGAAATCACATGCATTGCAACAAATAGAGTCATATCTTGTTCTATCGGTGGCCTTAGTGCAACTGAATGAGATCCCGACCAAGCAGAAATATTGGTCAAAATTATCCAACAGCCTAAACCGATACTCCAAGCTCTGAGGCTATGATCTCGCCATTCTCGGGCAACCTTTCTTGGGTCAGGGTGATTGTGTCTTTCTTCGACATGGATATCTCTAGTTTCAATTACTGCCCTATGAACTACTATTATTGATAAAAATAGCATGATTAGATTACCAACAGCAACACCTCCCCAATCTCCCAATTCTGATCCGAATGGGAATTTTGTAGAGTTTGAGTGTGAATAAATGTGTCCCAACTGAACTCCCAGATTAGCTATGGTTAGGTAGACTATGTTTTCTCTCATTATAGGGTACCTTATCCATAATCCTCCAAATACTCCAATCCATGAAATTAGAGATAAGAGAGCTAACATCAATGAGAAGTCTGCGACATGGAGTAAGCCACTATTATCCCCAAATAAACCAACTCTCCTATAATCTCCACCACCTGCTAACTCTCCGATTCCTAGATCCCAAGCACCGAGAATTATAGCGGTAATTCCAAGAATCAAAACTCCTCCTTCGTGCAACCCCCAACGCTTCCTCATCATCAAAATTTGAAACAAAAATTCTTGCATTATGTCATCAATAAATTGTAGACGTTCATCGCGATTTGCAAGATTGAATGGAACCTCTACATCACTCAGTCGAATTGATGACTGCACTGGTATTTCTTCAGGTGAACTCAGGTCATCAACTCCGTTCTTGAACCAGCGCGACTATTCAGGCATAATAATTCAACTTGGATTTTGTCTCAAGAATCTCTTTTTTTCTTCTATAATTCAAAAACGGCCCTTCTTTGGTATGTGGTAATGGCGCCGAGAGGGAGATTTGAACTCCCGAGGGTAAAACCCACATGATTTCCAGTCATGCGCAATACCAGGCTATGCGACCTCGGCAGGCATCCCGCCGAGTCGAGTACTGGTCTTCAGTCTGTTGATTACTTTCTCACTGATTTCCATTGCTTGAAATCTTCATTCATACTCCGTAGTGATTAAATCGCGGCCTCAGGTGGCTCGCTCGACGCCACTGTGGCTTAGGGGTATAGCATCCCATTGGTAATGGGAAGGTCGGGAGTTCAATTCTCCCCAGTGGCTCCATGTAGAAAAATTATTTATTTTATTGAGAAAATATATCCGAACTCTTTTCAAAAGTGGATATTGACCCATTCTATCCAAATTATTCATAAATTGATGTACACAGGTAGTGCTATATGCACGGCACACCGAAGAAGTCAGTAGTAGTTCTAGTAATTTTGTGTTTTATAAGCACGCCAATAGTTTCAGCCGGTTATTCCGATTGGTC
>NTJR01000008.1 GCA_002457595.1 Marine Group II euryarchaeote MED-G36 | reverse complement strand
AGTGGTTCAGGTCCAAGGTCTGCCAATAATTTATGCTGATTCTCGGAATCTGTCGTAAACAAATCCATGAATCCAAAACGACGATGGTCGGTGTAGGTAGCTGTCAATTGACCATCGTCAAATTCAATGTGGACATGATCATGTTTTCCTTCTCCATCTGCATTTATGGTCCAGATTCCAGTCATTCCAAGATGAGAAAGCCATGTCATTTGATTATCTAATCGAAAAAGCAGATACTTTGAACGGCGACCAATTGCTTCAACAGTAGAATCCATTAGACCTTCTTCAAAGTCATCTGGAAATGGAAATCGAAGATCTGGGCGACGTAGATCAACGAATGATATTCGTCGCCCTGTGAGGTGAGGAATTAGTCCTCGACGAACGGTCTCCACCTCTGGCATCTCAGGCATGTATCGAGGGGGAATGTTAGAGGTGATGATATTATCCATTTTTATTAGAAATCGCTTGCAAAGGATTCAAGTCAAAGTTATCTGACCAAGACATATGAATGAAGGTGACGATGGAGCAGAATTTAGTGATATCCCCGCTACAATAGAGGTGGATTCCGAACCAAAAGTTCAACCTCAATTATCCGGAGAACCTACAGTCATTCATGTGAATACAGGACCACAAGTAGCGGGTGGTCAAATTGAATCGACAAATGCAACAGTGACTCTAGTTCTTGGAATAGTAGGGATGATGGCTGCATTGGGATTAGCATCTATGTGTTGTTTCGGTCCAAATCTTTGCCTTGCAATTCCCGCATTAGTTCTTGGAAACACCGATCGTGCGAAAATGTTAGCAAATCCAAACCATCCAGACAAGGGAATGATTCAAGCGGCAAACGTACTCAACTGGATTGGCGTAATTCTTGGAGTTCTAGGACTACTAATTTATCTGGTACTCATCTTAATCTTCGGTGCTGCTTCTCTAGAGGGATTTTGATTAAAATATAAGTGATAATATGAATGAAGAAAATTCCCCACCCACAACTAATGTAATATCAGGTGATGCTGCGCCAGAAGTTCTCTATGTTCAAGGCATGAGCAATCCAGCTACAATAGGTCAATATCCTACTACACAGGCTACTGTCGCGTTGATTATTTCAATTCTTGGCATGACTATGTGCTGTCTCTTACCTCCAGTAGGAGTAATGATGGCAAATCAAGCTCTAGCAGTTACAAGTCAATATCCAGGACATCCGGATCATGGGATGGCCAAAGCAGCAAATATTGTCGGTTGGATAGGAGTTGGTTTACTCATAATTTCTGTTTTGTTTATGATAGTTTACTTTGTTTTCATAGGAATCATAATTGCTGCAGAAAATGGAGCATGATTTTATTTCTTTATACAAAAGAAAACTACATGCTGTTCCTCAAAGACTGAGATGTCAATAGTCTCGATTAGATCTAGATGTTCACATGCCTCAATAATTCGTTTCGAGTGTTCGAAACGTGCGAGGTCTCCCCCTTCCATCCATCGCTCACTAGCAGCCTTGAGTGAAAGAAGAGCTACACCTCCTTGTGCGAGAAAGGCTCCAGTCATCTTCACAAAGGTCTCAGCTTGATCTCCGATGCTCAAATCTTGATGCAACCAAGTTGCCTTTTCTCTCATGTAAGGGGAGATTTCCATTGGTTTTCGTGCATCTGCTAATACTGGAATAAGTCCTGATCTTTTTTCGGAAAGTTTGACTAAATCCCTCATCATTCTGGGTGAAATATCAACTGCAACTACATGGCCTTCATGATGATTTCCAGATCCACAAACATGGTCATGAATATGACTAACAGTGCCTCCTGTTGAGGCACCGAGATATAGGCATGAAGATCCTGATTCAGGTAGCAAATCACTTGGTTTATTCTTAGTTTTCAGAAGACTTGCAGCAACTTTAGAGCGGCTAGGGTCCCAACGTCTCCATTCATTACGACCATCTCTCTTACGTCTTTCACCCCTAACTGAGACGCCTTTGACCGCATTCCTTGTCCATAGACTGCGGCCTTCTCGGCGTACTCCCCAACCTAGTTGGACTGGTTTTGCCATAGAGATCACCTACGCTTAGGGGGCTTGGGGAATTTTGCCTTAATTGCCTCAGTCTCAAGATGAATCTTAGAAACAAGCTCATCCCCCCATGGCTCACCTCCAAAATGATCACAACGAACGGCGATGGAAGCCTTCCCTGCAAGGAAACGAGCAATCTTACCCCGAACCCAACGTGGTGATTTGGAAATTTGAGGCATACTGAATAGAATTGCTCCATGTTTTGGAGGAGGAGCACCACGGCGGTGAGCGGCCATTGCTGCATGAGCTCCTAGTACCTGCAGAGAACCTGATGGCATTCGAGCAAGACGCTCTCTTCCACCAGCTAGAGTAACTAAGCGAGCTGCTCCAAGAGGGCCTATCAATGCGGAAAGAGAGGGTACATGTTGTTGAGCAATATCACGGATAGCATTCTCATGAGAATTCAATCTATCAGTAAGTTCTACCACTCCTCTTGCATGGTCTCGAAGTGCCTGCCACTCAATATCAGACGGAGAATGAGCGGGGGAAGAAACACCGAGAGTCGAGGCAGCAGATTCGATAGAATCTGCTTCAGCAATTGCTTCTGGAATATCATTTCGCTGAGCATCAAGATCTACTTCTGAAAGAAATAATCCAGTCCATTCAACACATCGCGACTCATTTGTAGTCCAGGAAGAGCGTAGTTCTGCTGCAGAAGAGACAAGCATATCTAGACGGCGATCAGCATCACCTGCTGCATTTGCAACTCCTCTTTTGGCAAGAATAGGGACTGCAGCTTCAAAAATTTTCAGCTCATCATCTTCAAGAGAAGGCCAATTCAAATCAGACATTGCTCCCATAGAGTCAACTACTGCATCGGGAAAACGCTCGGTAAGCACTCTAGCCTCTGCACTTAATCGACCACGTTGCAAATCAAATAAGCGGTTGGCAACAATACCTGCAGAGCGTTTTGAAGTCCAAATGACTTCATCAATGACTACGTCATCATCATCGATGACACGTGCCATTCGCCAATCATAGTGCAACTTCACAATACCCCGGAATCAACATCCGGCTTCAATCCCGCGCATGATACCTATGAAATCCGAAGGCATCAATAACGACTGAACACGGGCTTTGTGCATGGACTTGCGCCTGATTGCCTTTGTAGCAGCCGGAGGAGCAATAGGTGCAGTTGCAAGGTATCTACTACAGCAATGGATTCCATCTGAATCAATGCCATGGGGAACTATGGTAGCTAACCTTGCTGGTTCCTTCCTTCTTGGTGCTATGTTTGGAGCCATCGCTGCTGGTTCAGAATTTAGTGAAGAGAGCATCCTGTTGTTCGGAACAGGAGTACTTGGTGCGTTCACAACAATGTCGACATTTGCAGTTGATGCAATAAAAATTGGGGAAAGTAATCCTTCCAATTCCATCATAATGGTTCTAATCACTCTAGTTGGTAGTGTAGGACTAGCTTGGATTGGATGGCGCCTGACTGCAGCAGTTATTGCTTGAAAAATTCTTTATCCTACACTTAGAATAGTTGAAGTACAGGTGCATTGAGCACTACTGGTCTGTGCGTACACAGTAATAGGAGACGAGAGGATGTTCTGTCCGGAATGTGGTACTTTAGGATTCATGGGGCCGGGTGGAAATATTCGTTGTACGAACTACAAATGTGGCTATGAAGGACCCCTCTCAGGTTCTGATGGAAAAGGTGCCGAATTCGTAGATCCTATGACTGGTGAAACTGTTGATTTATCTAAAGCCACAGCAAAATCTCAGGTTGCAGATCTAAAACATTTGACAGAAGTTGTTGAAGAAGAAGTAGCACGAGGCACCTTGCGCGTTGGTGACATTCGATGTCCTGAATGTGACCTCAACGAGATTTTTGTGGTTCTGATGCAAACTAGAAGTTCTGACGAGCCGGAGACAAAAATATGCACTTGTAAGAACTGCGGAAAGAAGTTCAGGGAATACCAGTAATCTGAATATTATTTCGACCCACACAGTGGGTCGTTGAGAGTTTTAATTTTCTGCATACTGATTGGATAGTATGAATAACTGCCCGTCTGAGGGGGTGCAAGTAGGTGATGGTATGCTTAGGGTTACTGCGAAGCAGCAGTTGATGCGAGAAATTGTAGATCTTCTCTCAGTTTTGACTGAAGAAGCAAAATTAAGTTGGGGTGAAAATGGTCTCAGTACCACCGTTGTAGATGGTTCGCATGTTGCTTTACTGTCAGTTACCGTAGCTGATGAGTGCTTCGAAACTTATGAAGTTGAACCTGTCGAAATTGGCCTTGAACTTGGTAAGCTTCGCGATTTACTTACTCTCGCCGGCCCTAATGATCTTGTAGAATTAGATTACGATGGTGCAACTGGTGCTATCAACGTCCGTGTTGGTGAGGTACATAGAATTCTGCGTGGACTTGACACTGGTTCAATCAATGAACCAAGACAGCCGGATTTGGATTTCGAATGTAGGGCATCTTTGAGCGCTGAGAGACTTTCTAGAGCACTAAGGGCTGCTAAATTCGTTGGCGAACTTGTTGATTTGAGTCTAGATAAGAATCAGATGACTGTCTCTGTTACTGTTGAGGCTGGAGAAGGAGTGAATGTTCGGTTTGATGCTGGAGAAATGTCTGAACTCGTTGCTCCAAAACCAACTCAATCGACATATTCTCTCCAGTTCCTTGACCCATTAACTCGCAAATTAGCTGGTGGCTTAACTGAAGAAGTAACAGTTGAATTCCAAGACAGATATCCTCTACGACTAACTTGGAATAGTAATGAAGGAGGGGCCTCTTGGACATACTTCCTAGCCCCCCGAGTTAGTAACGACCCCTGACATCTGATGCGTGGTCTTGATTACATAAGGGTCCAGCGAGAGCCGTGAGCGGCCCTTCTGTATGTGTCATAATCCCCAGCGTTAGGAATGCTGAGGAATTGGACGTAGTATTACAGGGATTATCACAACAAAACTATCAAGGAGACCTAGAAATCGTCGTTGTAGGTCCAAATGAGGACCCTGCAAAAGGTGTTGCACAGAAATCAGGTGTGCGATTCATCGATGATGAAGGCTCACGAACTCGAGCTGATGCCTGTAATGTGGCTTTACGAGAAACTGAATCTGAAATTGTGTTATTCACGGATGATGATGTCATCGTACCAATAGATTGGGTCAAGAAACTAGTTCGATGGTTTGAGAAAGAAGAAGTTGCAGGGGTAGGGGGGCCTAATTTCGCACCTGTTGATGAATCAACACTTTGGCAGAGAGTCATAGATGTGGCATTCTGCAGCACTATTTTTACCGCTGGAACAAATTATGGAAAACTTGGAACTGCTGACCTTGAAGAGGCATCACAACTACCTGGAGTAAATTCAGGATACCGCCGAGAAGTACTAGAGGAAGTCGGTGGATTTGATGAAGGAGCCATAGGTGCTGAAGATGTAATGCTCGATCATCGAATTCGTGCTATTGGTCACAAACTTTGGACCGATAGAACTGCTATAATGTGGCATCGAAGAAGAAATCTATCACGCGTCAAAAAACAAATCCGAAACTATGGTCTTGTTCGGACTCTTGCTAGTCACCAGTACGCCGAATTACATACTTTCACTCATACAATGGTTGCAACATTCCCACCATTGGTAATGGCAGCGTTTGCCTTCTTCTTCTGGGGATTAGCAAATGGAGGAATGATCTGGCCTGAATTCTGGGATTTTCCTGAAATGGGATGGCCACGAGCAGGAGTCCATACACTCCCTCCTCTGATGCTAATGTACAACCTTCTAGCGTGGTATGGTTCAGCCAAAGGAAATTCTCCAAGCAAATCAGCATTGACAATTTTCCTTTCTTCGATTGTCACCTATACATTACACTGGAATTATGGTTTGGGCGTTCTACAAGGGAAATGGAGAATTCTAACTGGAAACTCAGGTTTGCAGATTGATGATAGAAATCGAGAATGATATTTTTTGAATATCATCCACTAGTAAGGTAATTGTGTAACCTGTCGGGACGGAGTAATATGCAAGCCAAGGCATTGCTTGTCGGAGTCCTGATCATTTCGGTCATGGTTACAGGTTGTTTTACCAATGACGGTCCTGAGGTTGAACCTGAAGAAACCGGTCCTCCAGAGGGGTTGTTCGTTACCGGACCTGATGGATTACCAGTAGAAGGAGCTGCTCTCCCATTAGAATTCACCTTCAGTGATGTGGGTGAAGATGGAGCCGAACCCAGCATAGGCGTCACGTCGAGTGGTTGCATTTTCTTCATCGCTTTTGAGAAGGTCATGCGTTCTTGTGACCACGGAGAATCCTGGGAGGACGTCGCAGGTCCCATGTGTGCGTTCCAAACCAATGATCCATGGGGGTGGGTAGATCCGATAACGGATCGAATATTCAACGTGCAGATGCAGGGTTTGGAGACGTCTTGGATATGCTGGAGCGATGATGATGGACAAACATGGGTAGGGAATCCACACGACTCCGGTACGACTCCAATAAATGATCATATCAAACTGGCAACCGGTCCTTGGACAAGCAGTGGGTATGGAATCGGCGGACAATTTACTCAGGCTTACTACGAGACGGCAGTGTACTATTGTTACAACAAACTCGCTGGCATCTTCTGCTTCACTAGTTTTGACGGAGGTGCTACGTTTAACACGGGTGGACTGATCTTTGGATTGGCCACCACGAACGGGGGACTGCATGGGGCTATCACTTCTGCACCGGATGGCACAGTCTATGTCACACCTCGAGTTGAGACACCAACCGTCATCGTTTCCGATGACAATGGTTTGACTTGGTTTGATCGAACCATGGGTGAGGATGTAGGGACACCCAATCCTCGCAAGAATTCTGAGGTTGCGACCGATACTGAATCCAATGCATATCACATCTGGACGGGGGCAGACGAAGGCGTCTACATGTCGAGAAGTACTGATTCAGGAAATACATGGGAGCAGACCAGTATCCGAATCAGTCCGAGTGCGGTTATCTCGACAGTATTCCCTCAGATTGATGCGGGAGACCCAGGAAGGATTGCAGTCACTTACCTTGGAAGTGAGAACGCGAGTGAATTGAACCTATCCGATATCGACGGGGAGCCGTGGGACGGTAATGCGCACTACGCGCCCGCAAATGTCAGTTACTACCTGTACATCACCTACAGCCTCAACGCCTTGGATTCAGAACCAATCTTCCACACCGTCAGAGTTTCTCCAGACCCTGTACAGGTGGGCAGCATCTGTCTGAACAGCGGTGACTGCAGAGACATTGGAGGGTCGAATAGGAATCTGCTAGACTTCAACGACCTCCACATAGACAGAGAAGGTAGGGTGTATGTGGCCTTCGCAGATGGGTGCACCGGCGAATGTGCTTCAAATTGGAATTCGACTCCTGAAGACTCACGAAGTCGACGTGGTTCAATGTATTACCTTAGTAGTGGGCCATCATTGTATGAATCGGTTGGATACCTTGCTAAATTCATCTGAACTTCGTTAATCTCATCAATGATTGGTTCTCAGCAGTGCTGTGACTGAGGCACTGCATGTTATTACAGGCGCCTTCGGCTACACCGGAAGGTGGATTGCTCATCACCTCTTAGAGAAGGGAGTCAAAGTTCGAACATTGACCAATGCAATAGGCAGAGACGACCCTTTTGGAGGAAAAGTTGAGGTTCATCCAATCGATTTTGATAACCATCAAGCCCTAGTTGAATCGCTCAAAGGTGCTGAAATACTCTACAACACATACTGGGTAAGATACAATGACTCTCAACGTAATTTTGAACACGGTCTAGCTGTTGAAAATACGAAGCGACTGCTGGCTGCGGCCGAAGAAGCAGGAGTTGAAAGAATTGTACATATGTCGGTGGCGCACCCAGACAAGGCTCCAAATTGGACATACTTTCAAGGAAAAATGAAAGTCGAAGAAATGCTTCATCAATCAAGTCACTCATTCGCTATCTTACGTCCTACAGTTCTTTTCGGTGGAGGTAGGAATGTCTTGATCAATAACATAGCTTGGATGATTCGAAAGTTTCCGGTCTTCGGAGTATTCGGAATGGGAAACTATCTCATACAACCGGTTCATGTCAAAGACGTAGCAAGAATCGCTGTCGAACAAGGCGAATTACGAGATAATGTAACAATAGATGTAACTGGAAAAGAAGTCTATCGATACAAGGAATTCATCCGACTTATGGTCAAATCAATGAATCTTCGACGTTTGATTATCCCAATGCCACCAATTGTAGGCTGGCTATTCGGTTGTGTGGTTGGTGTTTTCCTGCAAGACAGAGTAATCACACGAGCGGAAATTAGAGGATTGATGCAAGGACTGATGGCGTCTGAAGTAGAGCCTCTTGGAGTTCTGAGTTTCTCAGAATGGATGCAAGAACATGGAAATGAAATTGGAAGATCATATCAAAATGATTTGAAAGAGAGAAAATATCGAATCAAATAATTATTTGTTTGCCTTAACCTTTCCACAATTTCGACCAATACGATAGGAAGTTGTCTTTGGACGCCAAAATAACCCTGTCAATAGACCTAGAACTACACCACCTAGGACTAATCCAGGCCACCCTGTCTCGATATATCCTGGAGTTGCATTGAAATGCGCCCAGAGAAATGAAGGAATGATTCCTAGAACTATAGCAATCACGACCTCTTCACGAATTATCTTCGTAGTATCACGAGTCAGAGGTAATCGCTGAGATTCTGAAAATGATTGAGATTCTCGCCTAACAAGTCTAACAAAATCGGGCTCTATTGTTTCTCGTGGAATTGGATGAGTAATTGCAGAACCATAGTTCCATTTTTTGCCAATCCTCACTATCCAATCATCGGCAAACATTGCTCTTCCATCGACAAATTTACCCCAATAATCTCCACGAGAACAATCTGCTAGAAGTTCAATCTCATTTGACCCCTCAATTAATCCATTATCGAAGGCTAAATGCCATTCAGATTCTGATGCTAATTCTATTTCTTCTGATGAAAGCAAAGATTCAGCATCTTCCTTTGAAACAGGATTTCTACTAATCTGAAAGTCATAATCGATTGCAACCATGTGCCTAGGGCCGATTCCGCCAAATAGAATTGAGCGGTTTTGACTACCGAGTTCAGTACGGCCCTTGGTGACCTGTACCCACTCAATTTTCATACTCAATCCTCTAATTCACCAGTTTGAATGGCCCACTGGGACGCGTAGACATTGTCATTTTCGACTAATTCTTCGTGCTTACCACGTTCTACTATGGCTCCATCAACCATTGAAATTATTTCATCCGCATTGCGGATTGTAGCGAGTCGGTGAGCTACCGCAATTGTGATTCTTTTATTGCTGCCATTTGAATTTCCAAACAAAGACTTCTGGATTCGCTTTTCAGTCTCTGCGTCAAGAGCCGCGCTAGCCTCATCGAGAATTAGTAAATCTGGATCGTTCAGGAGGGCACGAGCAAGGCTGACTCTGGCTCTCTGTCCACCAGATAGCATAACACCTCTATCTCCGACCATTGTATCCATTCCATCAGACATCTGAGAAACAAACTCCCATGCTCCAGCTGCTTCAAGTGCATTGTGAATTTGCTCATTTGATGCATCTCTAGCATAAGCAACATTGTCTCGAATAGTTCCAAAGAAAAGGAATGGGTCTTGAGAAACGAAACCAATTCTCGCCCTAACGGACTCGATTTGGAGGTCGTTGATGTTGATTCCATTGATTGTAACGTTACCATTTTGTGGTTCGTAAAATCTCTCAATTAATTTGAGAATTGTACTCTTTCCTGCACCAGTATGCCCCATGACACCTAGGAACTCACTTGCTGAGGCTGAGAATGAAATTTCATTTAGAACATTAACTTCTGATGTAGGGTACGCAAAAGAGACGTTATCAAAAGTAATCGAGGTAATGGGGTCGTTCAGTGGAATAGCATCTTCCTTGTCAAAAATAGATGGCTCTAAATCAATCAGAGCAAAGACACGCTTCGATGCAGCTTCACCACGTTGTAACTGATTTAGCAACATTCCTAGAATGAACATAGGCATAGTCATCCTTGTTGAGATGAGAAGGAAAGTAACGAATTGTCCCACTGTTATTTCACCAGAATTCAGAACCCATCCGCCAGCTGATACGAGAAGTCCAAAGGAGATTCCAGCAACCACATAAATTCCAGGAATGAATCGGTTTCTTAGGAAAGCCGCCTGAATTGCCAGATCTCTATAATCACCACTCTGCCCCTCGATTCTTGAGCCCTCAAAGTCAGTAGCGTTGTAGGCTTGGACTACTGTAATTCCAGAGAGTACATTCTCAAGAATTGCCACAATTCCTCCAGTGCTTTCCCTCTGTTTCCTATATTTCCTTTGAACCCTAGTTGAAAACCATATTACCATTGGAATAATAAGAAATAGAGGTGCAAACAAAATTAACGATAATGTAGGAGACATTGAAAACATAATCAAAAGAGCAACTATGAAAGTAGTAGTTATTCTAATGATGCTTGTGCTTGAATCTGAGATTATATCTTCTAATTGTGCAACATCGGCTGAAAGTACCGACATTAGATTTCCAGTTTGTCTAGTTTCAAAATATGAGGCTTCCATGGCCATTAGAGAGTGCGTAGCATCCATTCTGATATCATGCTGAGCAAGATATGCTGTGGATTGCCATAATTGATTGCTGAATCCCTGGAATATTGCTAGGGCCGCAAATGAAATAAGAATCAATAAACCAAAACCAAGTTCTACTGAACTAATTGGTCCTAGAGATGGAATGAGGTCTGATGTGACCAGTTTCTCTATTGAAGAATTAGTGAAATCAGCAGTGTCTGGATTGTAATAATCAGTAGCCCATCCTATTGCAATGAATGGTATCAAGTCAAAGGCTCTTGCTGCTACATTGGCTACAATTCCACCTAGAGCTCTTACCCAATACCGCTTAACATATGGGAAAATACGCCAAATTTTTCGACCGACAATTTGAGATTCATCCTCAAGATCGGAGGAATCTTTAGCCACTCCGACTGCCATCGCCCTTGTCATCATCTCTCGGTCGAAGGGGTCGCCTTTGAATCCTTAGTACCAATTGAGACACCGATGGATGGGGAATTGATTACATTGGTGCGCCCGCCGGGATTTGAACCCGGGCAAAGAGGTTGGAAACCTCTTGTGCTACCCCTACACCACGGACGCGCAGCCAGCCCACATGGGACTACTCTTTGACCGATTCGGTTCTCAAAATACGATGTAAACGCCTCGTTAATTGAAAAACTCAACCATTGTCGCAGCCTTGTGTTGAATCGTCAGCGACTCGGGATTGTAATGATGTTCCTATTCGTTCCAATCAATGGACCGTTGTGGAGGATGATATTCGATGAAATCGAGAATCCACTTCCTGGAGCAGATTGGCAGATTTTCATAGTCAGTTTGATATTATTCATTATTGGAGCTGTATTGACCTTCACTCCAAAATTACGTCCCGAAGCCACAGAATAAAATTAGAAATCTATCCCATAGAGTTCACGAGGCCAATTCGAATGAATATTGAGGAGTAATTCTTCAACTACGGATTCATTATTTTCACTTAGTAGTAATTGGCATAACTCATTTGTTCTTTTTGGGATTGTCTTCGGACCAAGAACTGCGCCAGGTCTTCTAGGATCATCAAGAAAATCGGTTTCCATACCCCACATCACTTCGGAGCCAGAATGTGTTTCGATTATTTTTGCAACACTACCGCTACCAACACTTACCGTACAGGACAAGCCATGTGTGAAATTAGGAGAAACATTAGCTGGAGCGTAGTGTCGAATAGTTCTTGAAAGAGGTAAACCAACTTTTTGAGCCATTGCGGATAATTCAGAATAGGTCTGAGAACCATTGTCTTCAACATGAAGCTGAATTGGAGTTTGAGCCGCTGCTGCAGACTGCATAATCTCCTCTAACATTTGATTCGCAACCAACCATCTATCTTGACTAACCGGGTAATGAGGACGCCCGACCTCGCCAAGACAATGAGCCTGACCATTTTCTATGAATTCAAGAGCTAAATTTACTGCACTAATTTGTAGTTCAGTAGACTTTTCAAGCCCTAAAGAATCAATTTGATGTTCCCATGCAACGGGGTGGGGGCCAAGAACAACTCCGACATCAATACTGAATTTCTCACGTACTTCCTGAGCCATAGAAATAGTTTGAGTATACACCTCATTATAGGTTGTTAAATCGATTGGAAGATTTCTAAAATCTGGTTTGTGAACTAACATTATTCCAGTGCCACCAACTCGAACAAAGTCTTCTATTGCACTAAAATAACGATTTGTTCGATCAAGATGGATATGTTGGTCGACGACGGGGCCTTTCCAGAGCCCGTCGACGATAAATTCACTCATGCCAATGCGCCTTCCTCGTCTAATTGGGAAGACCAGTATCTGACTGCCATCTCGGCAACACGCTTTGATTTCTGTCCTAGTACAACGCCATGTCCATTATTGAAAACAAGCAATTTAGCGTTGTGACGTTTAGCATCAATTCGAATGCAACCTACTCTTTTGTCATTTGAAATATCAGCAAATCTAGATGCTGCGAGATCAAGCAACACAGCCCTTCCTAATGAGAAACTAACAAGCATTTCTCCACTCTCGACACGAAGCCCATCTTCTGACATCCCCAGACTCAAGAGAAGTTCCTGCATTACAAGACGAGCAACCTCAAGACGAGATATTCCATGAATTAAGACACTTCCAGATTCATCGATAACAAATGTGGCACGTGGTTCCTTATGACTAATCACAACCCAAGGACCAGACTTTACACCCTTAGCTAAGCGAACAGCATCAGCATGATTGATTGGACTTTCCGGGATAAAGCGGAAGGTATGTGTTTCAATCTGAACGCGAATCCTAGCGTCTTCATCCATAAAAGTCCCCTCCTTATTCAAAAATCACCATTGATTCTGCCTTTGGCCAATCCTTGAATGCTGCTAATAATGCGGGCATTCGTGGTTGATGGACAGGAACCATTAGAGATGGTCCTCGAGTATCTGAGTCATCAACCCTACCCTCTCGCATTTCTGCTAGAGAACCTCTAATTCTTGCCGCAATTCTATTTGCACGAGTTGCAATTAAGTTTTCACTCAACCCTCTACATTCTTCACTCCACCAAGCAGCAGAAGACGCCGCGGCAGCACCCAATTCAACATCAACATAACGAGATTGAGCAACTCTTTCAATAGCGGCGGCTCTCAATTTTTTCCAGCGACGACTAACACTAATCCCGGCAATAAGTGAAGATATAGTAACCTGAGCATCTGCAGCTTGAGTCAACCATTCCATCCATGGCTCATCATCCATAGATGGTTCAAGAGTGAAAACGGGCAAACCACCTCTGACATTTCGGGCATGATGTAACAATCTAATCGGTTCTGGATCTGGAATTGCAGGGCCATCGACACCCATAATTTTCAAATCATCCAATAAACGTCCAAGAATGGTTCCAGATGCCATTGCAGCAGCAACATGAACACCTGGACTTGCCAAATCCTGTTTTTCCTCTTCAAGCCAAATTTCTAATTCGTCACTAGAGGCGAAAAAAGCAACTCCATCCCAATGCTCACGAGTTCGTAACTCCTTGCTCATACGGACACAAGGAAGATGGGGCCATAGTATGATTCGGCCACCATCGGGATCATCCAATATTATCGGAGACCACACTAAATCCGCCTCCGGCATGGTACTTCGAGATTGTATTAGTGCTTCATTCAAACGGTTATGCATACTGCTTCTAGGGCGTCTTTGAAAGGTTGGATTCAAGGAGGAGGGACTCGTCGGAGGAATTGAGGAAGATGGCAGAACCACGCTCTTCAGAGCCCGTAACACTACTGAATGAAGTGTTTCCCGGAGACACTAATGCAATGAATACACTGTTTGGAGGTCGATTGATGTCGATTATGGATACTGCGGCTGGAATGGCTGCAAGTCAATTTGCACACAATGTCTTTGTTACAGTCTCAGTTGACTCTTTGAAATTCAAACGACCTGCATATCAGGGCGATGTTATTCGAACAATTGCAAGAGTGGTTTGGACCTCTCCGAGAACCGTAGGAGTTCTAGTCAAAACTTGCCGTATGTCTCGCTCTGAGTGGGATCCTGAGGTAATTTGTACTGGATTTTTTTTCATGGTAGCGATTGATGAGGATATGAAGCCAGTCACAGTTCCACAATTGACACCTTCAACGGATGAAGAAAAGGAACTCTGGGCCGAAGCACAACGGGCAAGAGAAGCTATGCGCTGATGAATTGGATTGTAAGTGGATATTGATATTCCTGGCCTGCGTTGAGAGCTGAGTTAGCATTCAAAGCCCAAATAAGATAGAGAACCCAATGAATAGGGAATGTCAAACAACCGATAAGAAGTACCATTAGGAACGAATGAACAATCGCTGCTATCGTGAAAGTAATGGAAGCATTTGTTGCCTGAATCAAATGAGATTTTAGAAGCTCATCGCCCTTGTCGTAAGTTGCATAAATAATCAGTGGAACAAGAAATCCTAAGATTGGCCCCAGTATATGAGCTAATGTTCCAAGTTGCCTATCTGGCCCTGGTGAATTGAGAATATGTACAGGAGGCTGTTGTTCGTCCATATGCGTTGATTTGTTGGGTTACTTTTGAACTCATTGGCGACAAAATCTATCCGTCGAATTGATGACCATATCTCCGCCCGCGCAAGTCATGCCGGTGCTGAATGTCGCCTTTGTCGGATCTGCAGACCTTGCTCGTTCTCTAGCAAAGTCGAATGATGTACGTGATATTGAGTCATATGTCTACAAGGAAGAAAGAGATGGGCATACCTCTGTATTATCTCTTCTAAGACCTCTGCGTCATCCTGAACGTCTACGTCCACTTCTCTCAATACTCAATGTAGCCAAGGTTGGTGTTGTAGAGATTAAAGCAGTAGATGCAGCACTTGGAGAAGTTCTAGTTTCATTCGGTGCGGCTGGAATAAAACGTGGTATTGCAATTGTTAATCCTGAAAGCGGAGGATGGGTTGATTCTGAACAAGTCAAAATGATTCTTCAACAGGCTGGACTCGATTCTTGGAAATTGCACGAGAGTTTACCTGATGCTCATGATTTACGAGAGGAATTGTATTCACATATGCAGGCTGCCAGTGAAGGCGGCTCGGATGGTTCTCTAGTGTTACCTGTCGATCAACATTTCAACGTCAAAGGAGTAGGATTGGTAGCCATAGGATATGTTCAATCAGGATCTATCAATAAGCATGATAATGCCTTGATTCTGCCCGCCAATGAGTCCGGAGTAGTCCGTTCTCTACAAGTAATGGATGATGATGTAGATATCGCAGTTGCATGTGATCGTGTAGGTGTTGCATTACGAAACCTAAGAGAAGAGGCTCTTCACAGAGGTTGTATGATTTGCCACCCTGATTCTGATGCATTAGTTCGTCACGATAAATCAAAAATAAAACTCAAAACTGCACCATTCCAAAAGCGCTTGATTTTCACAGATGATGTCATTCATGCAGCAGTCGATTTGCAGTTTGTAGTAGGGCGAGTTAATACGGTTGAAAGTGACATGATTATCGTTGATTGGGAGAGCCCTCTTTGGATTCGTTCACAAGGCTCTCCTTCCATTTTAATTTCACAATTAGACGCAATGCCGATGCGTATCATGGGTCATGTCGAAGAGATAGAATGTTGTTGATTAGACAATGTTCGGCTTTTCCTCTCCTCGCGCGCAAGGCGCACGCGAGGCTACTCATCAGCCCGAGCAGTTATAGCCACGAAGAGTCGCTGCGCCAATTGGGATGTACTCAGCCGGGCGTAATGCCCGACTGGATGAAGGTGAGTCGGAGCTATTCGACAACCTAAGTCTAGTTGGGGTAAGTGGGAGATTTTGCGGGATTCTCACCGAGCGTCAGTTAACCTTTCAGGACTTTAGTGGATTTGGGATTAGAATAAAACTCTCAAACATCGACACACTACGAAACATCAACTTAGCAAGCCTTCCTACCGGATTTCTTACAATCGGTGGATTAGGAACTTGGGTGGGACTACAGGTGTTATCTCCACCCATTGGTTGGGTTGTTTCTGCAATAGGCTTGGCAGCAGTAACATTGTATTTGACGATGAAGACTCCCGTATTGTCAATTGAGACTAACGGTGGAGAAAAACATCTAGTTACAGGAAGTCAGTCAGAATTGTTACGGCTTTGCATGATGGTAGATAGAGTAATGCATGGGTCAACAATTGAGGATGCAAAAAAGGGTTTGAAAATATTAGAAGAAGAGATTAGGCAACATCAAATGAGTTTAGAGCCAAAGGCACTGCTTGGCGCTCCTGAAATTAATCAAATTGAAACTAGTGTGAGTGGACTATCTTCAACTCTTACTCCCGTTTCAATAGATCCTTCAGCATCCCCTATTGGTATTATTTCGGATTCCCCAATTTCATCACCCAGTGGGATTTTTGCATCCATAGAAGCACATGAACCAAGACTCAACACCATTTCTGAACCCTCTCAGAACCACCTAGAGACTACTCCTGATAGTCGCTCTGCATATGAGAGAGCATGGGGGAGAAAAGAATCTCCTCCATGGTATGAAGAAAAACCGATTAATCATTCAGAGAATCGTATGGAAGAAGTATTTTCAGATGCAATGGGTTCATTCAATATTTTTGAGGAAGGAGGAATTTTTGATTCCGAACAAAACACACCTCCAAGTTATTCAACAGCTCCAACAACTCCAACATACACATCTCCAACCGAAGACATAGGACTTTTCCCTTCTGATTCTTTCAATCAAACCAACGATACCAATCCAAACTACAGTCCCGCAATAGTTCAATCAAGACCGCCATCAAGTTCTGAGATGATTCGCTCAGCCCAGCAGAGTCACACAAACTATGAGCCACAGAATAACTGGAATCTACCTTCTCCTACTGAAAATGCAGTTCGTGAGGAGTGCCGACCAGGTCTTGTTAGAACCGCTAAAGCACGTCAAGCCTACTTAACTGAACAATCTACTTCATCTGAACCGACAGATTCTCCAGTCAAATCAGAGAAATTTGGTGAAGATTTTCCTGCTGTCTCTAAGCTGGCAAATAGTATGGGTAATGGAAGAGTCAGAGAGACTAGGGGCAGGGTCAAAAAACAGAATTGGATTGAGTCACTTCTAGCTCCGAAGCCTCGCAGGGTTCAGGAAAGAGCACTTTCTTATAGTTCAGAATATGACGATTCAGATGGAAGCAACTATGATTCAAGCACTAAATTCCGATCTAGTCAGTTGTTACGTCTGAGGTCTGATCAAGATCACCAAGCAGACGTTGCAAATAGAGTTCAGAATATGAATAACCCACCACATTCTTCATCAGCAAAAGATGCCTTAGATAACGTGATCAATAGAGTTTCAAATGGAGAAACACATTCTCCTCAGGCTCTTAATTCAGAAAATAAATTACAATTCAATCAATTAAGAAGAACTAATGAGAAAGACAACCGACTTCCAGGGATACGACATCTCGACTAATCAGGGTAAACCAACTATACGGCGATACTTATCGACTCGGGCATGATAAGGTCCACGCTCTATATTGACAATTCCATTGATTCCAATCGCACCTAATGTGAACGATGCAGTTACTGTAGCATGGATTAGTGCTGATCTCATTGAATCTTGATCATTAAGCACTCCTCTCCTACCAACTAGATGGGCTAGAAGAGAACCCGCAAAGGAATCACCACAACCAGTTGGATCAACAATATTTTTTGTTGGAAATGCTGGAAGAGCGATTATTCCACAGGGTAACATTGCGATAACTCCGCCACTACCACGCTTCACAATCAATCCATTAGGACCCTTTCCCGCTGCTGAACCACCATGCAATGCATCACCTGACATAATTGATTCCATAGCGCTAAGAAGAATTTTCTCATTAGCAATTTCACAGGCCTCCTGTTCATTGATTACTACTAAGTCGACCTTGCGAATTGCCTCGGAGAGAGTCTCAAACTCAGTCTCGACCCATAGCATGAAGGTATCGAGAACTGTCAATTGAGCTCCTGGACATTGATCTAAAACCATAACTTGAGTTGCGGGGTGTGTACTGGCACAAAAGAGAATCTCGGGGTCATTCCATACATCAGGTAGTTGTGGATTAAAATTAGCTAAAACATTGACTTCAGTGGATAAAGTCTCTACTGTTTCCATGGCATCTTGATAACGTCCCGACCATCGAAAAGTTAGACCATCAGCACGTGTAACTCCTGACAAATTAAGCCCCGCTTTCTCAAGAATCATTTGATCATAAACAGAGAAATCATCACCAACTATTCCCACTAATCCGACTCTTGTTGGGCTTTCATCTATCGTTTTTAGATGATGAGATGCGGCAATTCCAGAATAGACTGCGGCACCTCCTAGGAGATTATTTCCACTATCTACAGGGGTTTGAATTTCGTCGTAACCAATTGAACCAACGATTACTAATTCCATTGCATCACCTAATCCAATAAATCTGGGTGTTCCTCAAGATATCTAATTGTAACCTCTCTATTTCTGAAATCATCTTCAGATAAAATTGCCCTATGGAGAGGTATCAGAGTATCCACCCCAAGTATCATTGTCTCAGCCAGTGCTGCATCCAATCTACGTATCGATTCTTGTCTATCACGCCCCCAAACAATTAGTTTGGCTAGTAAGGAATCAAATGAAGGTGGCATGTCGTATCCAGTATGTGCGTGACTATCTATTCTTACACCAGGACCTGATGGCCAGTGACATTCCCATAAGCGACCTGGAGATGGCTCTAGTGTCCTAGGATTTTCAGCATTAAGCCTGGCTTGAATGGCATGACCAGAAATTGAAATGTCAGATTGTGTCACAGGAAGAGCCTCTCCGGCTGCAACTCTAATTCCGAGTGAAACAAGATCGAAACCTGTAATCATCTCAGTAACAGTGTGTTCTACTTGGACACGAGGATTTACCTCGAGGAAGTAAAATTCACCATTTGAATCACGTAGAAACTCAAATGTAGCCAGTCCCTTGTAACCTACTGCCTCAGCACCAGATACAACTCTAGATCCGACGTCATCTCGAACTTCTTGAGGAAGCCAAGGGCCTTCTTCCAAAATCTTCTGATGACGTCGTTGGATTGAACAAAAACGCTCACCAAAATGTACGGCCTTATCACCATCACCAAGAATTTGAAACTCAATGTGCTGAGCTCCTTCGATGAACTTCTCAAGAAATACCCGATCATCTCCAAATGCCGAAAGTGCACGGCCCTGACAGAGTTTCAAAGCCGATTCAAACTCATCAGCAATCTCAACTACTTGCATTCCAATACCTCCACCGCCTGCTGCGGCCTTAATTATCACAGGGAAACCTATCTCCTGAGCAATAGATGCTGCCTCTTTAGGATCCGAAATAGGGCCAGGGGAGCCTTTGGCAATGGGTAATCCTGCTCGCGCCATTGCTTCTCTAGCAGTAATCTTGTCACCAAGCAGGCGCAAGACTTCTGCACTTGGTCCGATGAATGTTATTCCCTCTTGTTCCAGCCTCTCGGCAAACACAGGATTTTCAGCAAGGAACCCGTAACCTGGATGGACGGCATCGGCTCCAACTTCCTTTGCAGCGGCAACAATAGCCTCAATATCAAGATAAGATGCAAGTGGATCATCACGAGGAATATGAATCGCCTCATCGGCTAATCGAACAGGAGTTGTTAGTCTGTCCTCTCGGCCATATATCATCACCGCTTCAATACCTAGAGTTCTCAGAGAACGTAAGATACGAAGGGCGATTTCGCCACGATTCGCGATTAGAACTCTGCGGAACATTAGTCAATCCTGAAGGTGGAAACCTATGATTAGTTCGGCGACCGCCGTAGGCGGTCGATATGAATCAGTATACATCGCGGAGATACCGCTTCTCTGTCTTCATCATACCAGTTTCAACGAATTCTTTGGCCTCTTCGGCCGACATACCGCCGTATTCGGAACAAATATCGATCAGAGTTGAATGGACATCTTTGGCCATGTAATTCTTATCTCCACAAACATAGAAGTAAGCTCCACCGTCAATCCAATTCCATATTTCTTCTCCATGTTTTGCCATTAGATGTTGAACGTAGACCTTCTCATTTCCGGCACGACTCCATGCTAGATCATGTCGGTCAAGAACTCCTCTTGCCTTCCAATCATCCATCTCATCCCGATAGTAATATTCTCCTTCTTCGGTCCAATCTCCAAAGAATAGCCAGTTTTGACCCTTGTCTCCATTGATATCGCGCTGTTGGAGGAAGGCGCGGAAAGGTGCTATTCCAGTTCCAGGACCGACCATGATACAATCTGTATCTCCATTTTCAGGAAGAATAAATGATCGAGTTGGCGACATGAAAACATCAATCTCTGTCTCACCTACTGAACAACGATCTGATAGGAAACCTGTGCAAAGCCCAGTTCGGTCACGATTATGGTGAGAGTAGCGCACAATTCCAACTGTTAGATGAACAGTACCAGGTTCATGCTCAGGACTGCTGGCTATTGAGTAAAGACGGGGTTTCAGTCGACCCATGCCGTCAACTAGTTGTTGAGGGGTGAAGCCAATGTTTCCAAAGTCTCCAAGAGCATCTATGTAGTCACGAGACCACATATAGTCCTCCATTGAATCTGGATTTTCGGTTAATTCATTCCATAATGCTACCATTGGATCACAAGCAACACCAATCTCTTCATACCCATCTGGTAAATCATCACCTTCTCCTGAACCAGTCCAATCCATGACAAGTGAACCATTCTCTGTTGAAACTCTAGTTCTCTGTACAATCTTGACCTCCACTGGTACTGAATCTGAAGCAAGACGATTTCCAAGATTTTGAATCCACTTCTTGGATACTCGGTGAATCTCTAAATGACTCGACATTGCCTCTCTCAAAGTAGTTTCACCGAGATGAGTTTCAACTAACTCATCACCTGAGAAGTTTGCTACCGAGAGTAGTGAATCAACCAACTCAGGAGGGCCACAAGGAATTACTCCAAGGGCATCACCAGCCTTGTATTCTAAACCTGAATCTCCTAAGTCAAAGACAATATGACGAGTTTCCTTTCGCGAACTCTCACCATTCAAGACATAGTTCTCAGTCAACTTTGACTTGTACGGATTTTTTGCACTCCAATCAGACATCATCAGACCTCGATGTCCCGCCGACCCGAACTCCGTTTATCAAAGAAGGGGGGGTTTGGGTTCGCCCGCGTAGCGGGCGTGAGGACCTGGCTCTTGCGAACGACTCAAGTCATATCCGCATCTTCAGTAGACCATGCCGCGCGTGCAGTTCCTCGGGACTGGCAATGCTCATTCACCGCCAGGGCGGTTACATGCATTAGTTTTGATAGATGGAAAAATCCTTGTTGATGCCCCTCCCACAGTTCTACCTCAACTACGACAAGCTGGAGTTTCGCCTGGAGAAATTGAACATCTACTGTTCACACATTGGCACGCTGATCACATGTTTGGATTTCCATTTATCTTACTTGATAGACAATATGTATCAAAACCTCAAAATGGTCCCATGAATATCTATCTTCGACCAAATGGCAAAGAAATTCTCTCTAATTTGAGTCATGTTGGATTCCCAGGTAGCCTTGAAGGAGCACTCGAAGATGATGTTGAATGGATTGAGAACGAATCGGGATCCATTGGAAAGTCGGGGTGGAAATACGAAAGATTCCCCGTAAGTCACACTCCTGAAACTGATCCACATGGATACTTACTCACGCACGAAAGTGGGTTCACAATTCTTCACTGTGGAGACTCAGGGCCCTGTGAAGAAATAAATCAGAGAGCAGAAAATGTTGATGTAATTCTTGTTGAAATGGGAGTTCCCGATTTTGTGGAAAGCCCCTATCATCACAATCCAAAAGAGGTCTCGACATTGGCTCAAAGGTTTCCCAAATCCACAGTATTAGTCACCCATAATTTCTCTAGAGGCGAAGGCGAGATGGATGGATTTGAAATCCCTCAATTACCTGAATCAATAATACAATTGGAAGACGGGGATTATTTAGACATCTCGACTGACGGGTCTTTTGACCTGATAAATAATAGAAGGAAAAAATAACTTCTATAAATATTAATTGTTTTTTCTCACCCTTATCGAAATAATTATTCACCATTATTGGTGTTTTTTTGGAACTATTTTGGATGAGTGTTGGAGTGTCTTTCGTTATACAATCAATTATTATGAATAATTAGAAAAAAGTTACTAAAGAAAAATAATTAATTTATTTGATAAAACATAACATTACTCTGATATTTTTTCTAAATAACCACTAACTTGTTTTAGAAAAAATATCTATCAAATTACATATCATCTAGCAATATTCTGCGACTTGAGTCCGGATACTTTCATTACCCATAACACTCTCGTGAGGAATCCGCGTTCATCTCTGATACTGTCACACCGGCAATTCTTAGTTAGATGTGGAAAATGCCAGATGGATTGATAAAAAATGGATGGAAATATTTTCGAGAAAATTCTCGGACAAGATTCACTATTCCTAGATCGGAAGGCTTTCGACCATGCCTTTGAACCATCAACTCTACCACATAGAGACAGAGAAGTAGAAGCTCTTGTGAGAAACTTAGTCGATGCTCTAAATGGACATATCCCATCTAATATGCTACTCTACGGAGTTCCTGGATCTGGTAAAACAGTAGTTACCAGATTTGTTCTTGGTCAACTTCGAGAGAAGGGAAAACAAATGGGTAAGTCTGTCCACACATACGATATCAACTGTCGTCAAGTAGATACCCGTTATCGCGTTGTTCAAACTCTTGCTAGCAAACTTACCCAAAGAGGGGATGTTCCTATTCCATTTACTGGTTGGCCTACTGATAGGGTTCTAGAGCAATTGATTCACAGAATGGATAGAGCGGGAGGAGTTCACATTATAGTACTAGATGAGATTGACAACCTTGTTGAAAGAGCTGGTGACAACCTGCTATACAATCTCACAAATCTAAACACCATTTTGAAGAATTCAAGATGCTGCATCATTGGAATCAGTAACGACCTACACTTTACGCAATTGCTAGATCCTAGAGTATCTGGTCGTTTAGGACAAGAGGACCTAATCTTCCACCCATATGGAGCCACTGAGATTCAAGATATTCTAAGTGCTCGAGCATCAACAGGTTTACGAAATGAAGTCCTAGATAATGGAGTCATCCAACTGTGCGCTGCTTTGGCTGCACAGGAACATGGAGATGCTCGTCGTGCACTTGATTTACTAAGAATCTCAGTTCAGAAGGCAGAACAACGATCTCAGACAAAAGTAGAGCCACGCCACGTTAGACTTGCTCAATCACAACTTGAACATGATCAAATAACTCCAGTTCTGCAAACTCTTCCCCTTCACCAAAAGTTGGTCCTATTTTCAATTAGAATCAATGAGGATAATGGACTGAGAAATATATCTACTGGAGAAGTATACAGAACGTATTCTGATGCATGTCTGAATGTTAGTGTTGAGCCTTTGACTCCGCGAAGAATCTCAACTTTGCTAAATGAGTTAGACACGCTGGGAATGATAATGGCGAGAAATGTAAGCAAGGGTAGAGGAGGACGCAGTAAGCAAGTCAACTCTGCCATACCAAAAACCATTGATGCAATTACTACAATGAGTGATGCTGACCCACTAATTTCTCAAGCAGCACGATGTCGTTATCGACTACAGTCCCATCTTTGATTGGCACATTAGGACTGATAACGGTTAAACCGAGTCTGCGGGTCGCCGCACTCGATGTCAATGGCTGACAACGACTGGTATTCGACGCTGACGAGCCCAAGTCGCACCGCATCTATAGCAATTCTAGTCCTTGGGATATGGGTTCTACTACTGACAATAGTCAATTTAGTCAATGGTGCTTATTACGGAGAAAAGGCTCTGTGGTTAGGATTCATCTCAAACGGTTCCTTCGGAGATATCTATACCCAACACGACGGCATTTCCATCGTGCTAGATGATATCGTATTCGGAATTCTAGGATCTATATTGATGGCAGGTGGAATAATGGGAATTGGCTCGGCATTTGAAGGTGGAATTGGGGGCTGGATCAAGGATTTGCCAAACTCTTTCTCTGGACTTTACTCAACTGAAGGCGGAGCTCGAAAGTCCGTTGCAGACTGGCTCATAGTATTGGGATTAGTTTTCTACTTTGGTTGGTCAATTCAGAATAATGCATGGATTGATCCTGGAGTCTTTGCAGTTAGTATTACTCCATTCGCCTTTGGTGTTGGGCTGAACTTGTTAGATTCTGCAGAATCTTGAATTATTCATTCTTGAATCATTGCAGTTAGTAAATTTCTGCATCTATTCTTAGAATCAAATCCTGTATATCGAATTACTACTCCTTTACCGGGTTGCCCATAGAGAACAACAGCACCTAAAGGTGCCAATGGATGTAACAATAGAGGAGCTAGATCCTCTTCACCATCGACCCGAATGATTGTGGATTTTTTCTCATTCATCCAAGAATCAACTGCATCTTTGCAACATTGAAAGAGAGATTTACTCAACCTCCCTGCGGGATTCTGACATTCTAGGATAAAATCATAATTTGAATTATCAATTTCTGCGGCTTCTGCCCAAAACTCACGTTTTGTTCGTTCATCAATTAGAGCAATGTCAGCAGGATTACCCAAATCCTGCAATGTTTTGACTGTGACATCACCAACAGCAATAACAGGACCAGGCTTACCAAATATCTCTTCAAGAACTAGTCTCATTGCAAATTCTGGATTTTCTTCTGGTCCCTCAATTAAACGACCGAAGGGGTCTTTCAAGTTCGATTCAACTTCTTTTGTCATAAGAAAATCAAAATCTCCTAATCCAGAAGGAAGCCATGATTCTCCATCAATTGAGATTTCACCAGAGCGAATTCGAGAACTAGAAATTAGATTGCCATCATGTGCATTGAGATGTTGAACAACTATAATCTCAAGATCAGGAAGACCATTTTGATTACGTTCAGAATTTATCCTATCACAAGCTGCTCTCGTCTCACGGGTGCACAAAATTGCTGTTGCAGATTGGTGCCATGGTGCAGGCCCGTCTGAATCCTCCAATACATGTAGACTCACTCGAGCAGAACCTTCAAGAAAATCAAGAATGTTCTGACCACGAACAGACCACGATTCACATCTTGGATCTTTGGCTTGAGCGATAGAATCACTAGTCAGCCATATCTCTAATGAAGTGCATTCTGAAAGCCCTCTCTTGATTAAAGCACGGTGCCCAGCATGCAAACGGTCGAAAGTTCCGCCTACCAGTCCGAGGTCGTGCATCATTATCCAGCCTGAATACGGGGTCTTGAGAACTTCGGAGAAGATGTGTGCCCCGGGGCGTAACGGTAGCCTTCACAGCAATGCTCGGGTGCCTGACCCACCCCGGGACGTCTGTTGAACTGTGGGGTTGTCCCGTAAGTCATTCCATCCGGTCATCCGGGGACCCATCACAATCCGACCACAAGTGTTGCTCCGACGATCATTCCCCAGCAGCGGGTCACGTCGGTCTTCGACTTGTGGCAAATCCCGTTCCGTGGTACCGTGATTCATCCTACTAACTCCGGCGTGGGGCTTTCGTCGGCACGGTGTTGCCGGTCGGGCATCTTTCGCTCTTGGGTGCCCTTCAAGAACCCCTCGGAAGAGAAATTAATACAAATTAAAATGAAAATAGGTTTTATTTTCAAAATTGTTGTTTACTGAAAAGGCTGTTATTATACCCTGAAATTCGTTTAATCAAGCGTTCAGCAACGTGTGGATCTCCATTCATGACCATCTCATTTGTCATAACTGGCCATTTCTCAATAGGCTGTGCTAACCATCCAACCATTGGATGAGTTCTTCCTGAATTTGGAGAACGGCCCTCCTGTAGGTCATCAAGAGCACTCAGTAAATCAATAATAGGCGCAGCAGTATCTGGTAGGGCTCCCCTTTCATAACGTGTTCTAAATCTTCTAGATAATGCTACATGTAACTCTGGCGGACAACCATTATGAGCAATACTTCGAAGACCAGGAGACTGACTTAGTTCACCCTCGGGTCTGAGAATTGCAGCAGACCATGGAAGAGGATTCTGTAACAACCAATTAGATGAATCTTCATCGCCTAGAATATTTATTAGAACCTCAGAAGCAATAGGAGCCCACCAATCTAGAGGAAGAGTCTTTACTATCTTCTCTAATTCTTCTATCTGTAACATTTTTCCACCAATAATTCTGTCTACAAGAAGAGACCAAATTTTCAAATCATGATCTTCAGGTAAATCTCTAGAACGTCTAAGAATTCCCTGAAGTATCGGCTCAAAGGTTGACGTATCTCCAATTTGACCCGAATGCATCCAATCAACAGCCTCAAGGGCAATTCTAGAATTATTAGGAGGGGTTTTTAGCCATGCTTCAAGAGCCCATCGAAGTAAATCTGGTTGCATATCTTGAGGTAACCAGGGAGCATTTGCTAGAAGTTGAGCTGCAACCCAAGAGTCTCCTCTTGAGGCTTGAGAAGAGTCGGTTGCGGGTCTTGCGCGAAGGGCAATTTCTGAATCGTCTCTAATCATTATTCGTAATTGTTCCTCGAATCTCAGCAATACACTCTTAGGAGCTTTGTTGGCGACCTCCGCCAATCTCTCAAGAGGTAAATATTCTAAATCCATTAATGCCAACCATTCTGAATCAATCCTATTCATTAGCCTCTGCCAACGATGCCAACGAGTTCGTCTCGGTGAGGCAATCCAAGCAGCTATTGGATAACTCGCTTCCATCATGTTGGCCCAATCTTCATTCCCTTCAGGAAATTGAGAAATTGCGGAGCCAATCATAGAGGAATCTACTTCAATAAATTCAGATAGCTCATTTTCTAAACCAAGTATTTTCCAAGGAGAAACTATGTCAGAGTCTTCTTGGGTTTCCTCCTCTAACAATGGAATTGAATCAGTAACTAATCGAAGAGGAAGATCTCTGCCTCCTTTCGTTCGCAATCGTAACCATGGAAGTGGACGTAGCGGGTCTACTACTAATTCATCAAAAATAGATAATGATTCTGAAGGTGAAGTAGTTAATGCAAGACGTAAGGAAGGATGTGAAACTACTGTATTCAGAACATCTTCGGGGAGAGAATCATGAAGATCAAGAACGAGAGGGGGTCTTTCAGTTTCGGATACCGACCATTCAATCAGTGAGGTTCTAGCAACTTGGCCTAATCCGCGCGTTTCGAGAAGACGAATACTTCCCTCATTTGTTGAAAATTCAGAATCAGCCCAATCTCTCCTGAATCGTCTCCAAGTCGACTCTTCAGTTCGCACCTTACGACTCGATGTCAAACGCTCTCTGAGACTAGAGAGGCGCCTTCTCCTCTCTGAAGGTGTTAATCGAGGATGTGCTCTTTCTATCCAATAATCAAGACAAGAGATAGGGTATGCATCACCAATAGCGTCTAGGCCACCCAAATCTGCAACTACAAGGGCACCAATTCTTGCAGTTCTTAGTAACATTGAACGTGGAAGTCGCTCATCCATTAGAGCCATGATAGGTTCCTTAGGTCTAATCTCAGGAGATAACTCGTGGCAATTTCCAAGTATCCATTTCCCCCTATGATGACTCGCTTCAGGGAGTGGGGGTTCTGGTCTGTGATTAGGTGGTTCAAACCAAATCCCAGGTGCTAGAGACATCGGTTGATCTTCGTCTACTAATCGTGCACGAACAATCCCAATAGTATGATTCTCTCCCACGTAGGATGAAATGTTCTCTGGGTCGTAAGTTGTAGGTGGGGCCTGAAGCATTTCTAAGGTAGTTAGATTAAACCACCTAGGACTTCTCTCTCTAAGTATAGCCCAAGTCCAAGAGACCCCCTCACTTCCACTGTATATTCCTTCAGTGGATGTGGAAAGAAGAGGGCGATCTGGAATTAATACAAGAGGGCTGTCAATTGGAGCAAGTATGCCTAGAAGCAAATTAGCTCCATCCCTAGCCAAAAGACAACAATGACTCGATGGTTGAGGAAGGGGAAATGCATCTTGGGCTCGTGATAACTCATCTAGGCGTATTTCTTCCCAGCCGGATTGAGTAAGATGAAGACGAGCGCCCCTTGAACCGGCAATTTGGTCACTGGCTACCAGTCCATCGGTTCTCATCCTTCTAAGTTCTGCAGAAGCATGAGGAATTCGTAAAACAGTATCGCGAGCAAGCTCACTAACAGTAGCACCACCATCTGTAAGTCGATCTAACAAACGACGTCGATGCCCTGAACGTATTCTACGCAATTCAAACTTAGGTCGACCTGTAGTAGTCGAATCTGGATCAAACGACACTAATCACCCTCTCCTGAATCAGTTAGTAGGGGCATCGCTATTAAAATTATCTTTTTAGTTACATTTCATTACACATTTCCAGTGCAAAAAATAACAGTTTCATTTCCACACCGACTTTATTGCAGATATTAGGCGCATTTTCTGCAACAATATGTAACGAAAGGAGGTGGGGAGTTGCAGAACTATTATATCAACGCCTGCTCTCCTGTAGACAACGGACCGGTTCCCGCCACCGTAACCACTCGAGGATGACTGAAATATGAGCTCGCATAACCTACGCGAACTTATTCGAAACTACCTCTCTGAACGCCCTAGAAATACGATTGAAATATCAGCCTGGTTATCCAGTCAAATTGAAGTCAACAGCCACCCTAGTGAAATAACTAGTATTCTTGAATCAGATAATGAAATCGTTCGAATTGGTACAGTCAGGAAAAGTGGAATGCAATTAACTGATCTCCCAGTATCAGAATGGGCATCAGAATCATGGGTCAAGCATCACGAAAGGAATCAGGTAAACAAGACAAAGGAGAGCTAAAAATGCGCACAACAAGACTACGACAAAAAATAAAGAAATTTCTCAACGTTCGCGGTGAGGCAAATACAACTGAAATTCTCGAGCATGTGAACTCGACCATGAGGCACGGAACTACACCTCAACAACTAGGAAACGTTCTCTCAAAAGACAAGGACATACTCAAGGTCTCTACTACGAAGCGTGGCGGAGCTCTCTCCGGCCGCTACGAAATCTGTGTGTGGACTCTGCGAGCAGGCGTTCTAGACGGCGAGAACTGAATACCCAATAGAAACCTCAACTGAACTTTGAGATATTAGGATTCTAAATCGGCTGACCAATCACCTGATCGTGATAAGCTATTCATTTTAGCACGGTGAAGGAAGGCTTGTTGGCTATCTTCATTAGAACCACTAGCCCATGTCTGCAATGCATGTGCAAGAAGAGCTCTCCCATATGAGTAGGATAATTGCCACGGATGTTCTACATCCATTGCATTCATCAAATTCAGATGTGCTGTAGCATCCTCATCAGATTGACCACCAGATAGAAACACAATCCCTGGTAGATTATGTGGTACATGATTCGTAAGACAATCTACAGTCATCTGGGCTGCAACTTCACGAGATACTTGTTCTGAGCAATCCTTCCCTGGCAGAATCATATTTGGTTTGAGAAGAGCACCTGGGATGTGCACACCCTGTACCTTACAGGCTTCAAATGTGGCATCTAAAATCTCAGCAGTAACTTCGTAACAACGCTGAGCATCATGAACTCCGTCCATCAAAACCTCTGGCTCAATTATGGGAACTAATCCCTGTTCTTGACAAATCGCCGCATATCGAGCAAGTGCATGGGCATTGGTCGAGAGGTTTGCAGCACTCGGCATTCCATCTCCAATTCTTATTACGGCTCGCCACTTAGCAAAACGTGCACCCATAGAAAAATACTCTTCACATCGCTCACGAAGTCCATCAAGACCCTCGGTTATCTTTTCACCCGAATGGTGAGCAAGTTCCTTAGCACCAGTATCCACTTTGATTCCAGGATGAACGCCACGGCTAGCCAAATACTGAGGAATTGGAGTACCATCACCCATATTTTGGCGGATAGTTTCGTCGAATAAGATCACACCACTAATTGCCGAATCATAATCTGGTGTAGCGAAAATATTCGAACGATATGCTCGACGAGTTTCAGAAGAAGGTTCAACACCTACAGCTTGCAGCCTGTTTGACATAGTTCCATTACTCTCATCGGCGGCTAGAATGCCACGCCCTTGAGAGACCAATTCACGCGCAGTTTGCTCAAGTAATTCGGTATCCATTATCGAACCTCAGTACGACGTGGAGGGGTCTAGAAATGAAGGCTTTGCCTACAGTCTCAGGATTTTTGCTTAGGCTCGACGAATGGAGTCAATGAATCTGTGAGCCCCGCTGGCCACATCTATGACCTCTGATTGAACAGAAAATCGACCATCTGAGAGTTCTTCAACGCCAAATGTCCTACCAGGACAAACGCCTGTTCCGATAAACATCGAATCATCACTAGAACACAATTCATCTCGATCCCATAGTCGGTCTACATCTCCATCAATCATTTGTTCGGCACGCTCACGATGACCTTCATTCTTGAAGACTAATCGGCCTTCAAATGGAGCCCCTAGTCCTCTAAGAGCAGTTGCGGTAATGACACCTTCTGGAGCTGCCCCTATACCCATCAGCATATCGATTTCTGACTTTGGATCTGCTGCATTTAGAGCCGCAGATACATCTCCGTCTCCAATCAAAACTACATTTACATCATGAGCATTGAGTTCAGAAATTAGAGTCTCGTGACGGGGTCTATCCATTACAACAATATTGAGTTCTGATTGTTTCTTATCTAATGCTGAAGCGGCAGCCTCTACATTGTATGAAGTGGAAGCATCTAGGCTAATCACGCCATTAAGTTCGGCTGGCCCTGCAATTTTGTTCAT
>NTJR01000007.1 GCA_002457595.1 Marine Group II euryarchaeote MED-G36 | reverse complement strand
GGTCCTATTCGGCAATTCGCGGATCCATGAGATTCATGCCTCTCCCCGCGACTTATCGCAGCTTGTCACGACCTTCTTCGGCTCTCTAGCCGAGCCATCCCCCAGTCGGGTTGTAGCATTTTTTATTTCTACATACCCACTTTTTTGTGAGGACTGAACTAAGTTCAGTCTTTTCCTCTGGTGTCCAGGCATATCGATTCTATCTGGTCTCTCAGACCACTCCGTCTCCCCGCAGGGCGGACCGGTCTCGACCACTTCCCCCTGTATGTGCCCATACAAGGGTGCACCAAAAGCAGGCGTGCGACCTACCTTCGGTATATGAACGATGCGGGTCGTTCAAGGTGGGGCTAGAACGACGCATAGAGAGCCGGAAAACATCAATCAATCAAGGTATTGTGCATATGGTCAATCCCATAGGGCAATTCGATTGCTTTATTTTGCCCTTTTTCATTAATAGAAATCGGCTCTTTTGAGGTTGATTCAGCGATTCCTGTTGCCTCTTTGGCATTAGCCGGAGTATTTGGAGACTCTACAGAATGATTAGGCGCGTCCTTAATTCCAAAGGGAAGGGGGGGCCTAGAGGTTGACTCAGGGAGAGTCTCGAGATCGAATGGGAGAGATATTGACTCTGATTCTATTAACGCCGACTCCTTGTTTATTGATTGAATTGATGCCGAACCGCATAGTGAACAAAGACCTGATGCACTCAACACCATGTGACATACAGGACATACTTGCACGACCACAGGAAACCCCTCCATGGCTTGATGGTGTCGCAGAAAAAATGATGGTCGAAGAGATTTATGTATAAATCGGAATATACCAATCAGGAATACAAGGCCCCATGGAAGAGGAACATGAATATTGATGCGACAACACAAGTAATCAACATCACAGGAAATCCTGCCCGCACCCACTCTGCAGTAGTAATTGGATATGGACCTCGCTCGCTGATAGCAACCGTCATTACATTAGCACTAGAGCCAATTGGAGTCGCATTGCCTCCAAACCCTGCACCCATAGCTAGAGCCCATAGAAGAGGCTCTGGAGACAAGGCCCCATTGCTGGCCTCAGTGATGCTGAAAATCACAGGTATCATAGCAGCAGTAAATGGAATATTATCGATTAAAGCACTAGCTATGGCTGACACCCAAATGATTGCGACTGCTAACTTCACCTCATCGTCGCCAAAGTTTATGAATATCCAGTTAGCGACGTCCTCAAGATAGCCCACATCTCCTATCCCTCCAACTAGCAGGAATAATCCGGCAAAGAAAAGCAAAGCCTGCCACTCAACTTTGTCAACTACATCATTGATGAATCCCTCTCTGAGTTCTTCATTTTTCGGTCTAGCTACGATTAGAGCAAAACCAGCACCAGCTAAGGCAATTCCATCAATCTCGATCGGTAAATCCATGAATGATTTTGCAGAGAATGCCACTACAGTAAGCCCTAAGATAACCAATGTTGAATACATCAATTGTTTGTCATCAATAGCCGCCCACTCATCTTCTTCCATTAACAAATCAACATGTGGTGGCTTCTGAGTGGCCCAATCCTTGTAGTACCATTTGAAATAACCTAGAGTAGCAACCCAAGCAAAGAAAGTGAGGATTCCAAGTTTGAAGAGGAAGCCGTTGAAAGAGAACGCTAGAAGTGCTTCGTCGGCTGCTGCTGCTGCAATCATTACATTGGGGGGATCGCCAACCATTGAGGCCACGCCACCAGTATCAGAGAGAATAGCTTCGGCCAGAAGCGGAGGCACTGGATTAATCTCTAATTTATTGCATATTCTAAGTGTTACAGGAGCGATGATGATGATTGCTGTAACATTATCAATCACAAGAGAAAGCAAGGTAGTGAAAGTACCTAGCAGAACGATGAGTCTCCAAGGGTCACCCTTGCTCATCTTAGCTGCCTTGATTGCAACATACTCGAAAAATCCACATAACTCAAGAATGGATGCAAAAATCATCATCCCTAGTAGTAGGCCGATTACTTCCCACTCAATCCAACCTATCATCGTATGTTCCAGCGTATAGGTTTTGATTGGATCCCCTCCAGCGGTTGTGTAGACTTCGTGAAGATGGAATACTCCAGAGTAATGACCATAGAGGAGCATTAGTACAGAACCAAACCATGCGGCAATTGTCCTATGCACAACCTCTGAAAGAATTAGGGCAAAAGAGAGGATGAATATCCCAAGTACAACCTGCGCTTCAGTAACCATTGTCTCCGCCGACCTTTGGGGCCTCTAAATATGTCACTATCAAAGATGTTGAATTCCAGCCCGATGAATAGTTATTTCCCAACCCAGAATACCGCCACGTTACCACGTTGGAAAACCAACTTGGAATCCGTCTGACTCGCCAATAATTCAAACAGTTCAGAACGCTCATCAGAACCATCTGTAATTCCTCGGTTGGCTTTGACTTTGACAAGTTGACGAGTTGCAAGTTGATCTCGGATTTCAGTGGTTAATGATTCAGTAATGCCATTCCGACCTACTCTAACTGAAACTTGGAGTGCACTATCTTTAGCGAGACGGACAATATGCGAAGGTGCTTTCAAATTAATATCTCCATTCATTGTTTAACAAGACTATTTCTGTTTACTCTTCCACATCTAAGGCAAGTGATGATGTTATTTTTCGAAGTCACTCTGACTTGAGCAGTTTTACCAGGAATTAGAGCCTTCTCGCAGCTCCTACAGATTTTTTTTCCTATCGAATTTTCAGTTCGCACTCCGTGTTTTTTGGATACACGCAATATATCTCTTGCTGCAATGTCAGCCAACTCATTGTCAGCATTCAATGAAGACTCTAATACGCCCGAAAGATGAGTTATCGATTTCTTCGCATTTGACTTTCTATCAAACCGAACTCCCCTTGGGCCTCTTCGTGACATCAACTCGCCTCTCAATTACTCATGGTGGCTCTGACAGCACCCTCAACAGCATCTCCGACTGAATCAATAGGTTGATTCCCGTCTATACTTAGGAGAAGGCCACGCTCAGAATACCAGGCGGCAAGAGGGGCTGTTTGAGAGTGATAAGCCTCGAGACGGGCACGTACAGTCTCTTCTGTGTCGTCCTTGCGCTGAATTAGTCGGCTTTCTATCTCAGAGGGTGCTGGATTGAATGTAATGTGATAAATATCTCCAGTTTCAGGATCCATTCTACGGCCAACTATTCTCTCAACAATCGCATCATCAGGAACTTCTATTGAAATTACGGATTCGACAACTGCAATTTTGGCTAATGATTCGGCCTGAGGAATAGTTCGAGGGAAGCCATCAAAAAGAACACCATTTATTGCATCGGATTGAGTCAATCTTTCTTCGATTAGTCCAATTATAACTGAGTCTGGAACTAGCAATCCAGCATCCATGTAGACCTTCGCTTCAGCACCCATCTTCGTATCAGCCTTGACAGCGGCACGAAGCATGTCACCCGTAGAAACCTGAGGTTTACCAGTTAGATCAACTATCCTTCCAGCCTGCGTACCCTTCCCCGCACCTGGAGGTCCGAACAGCACTATTGAGCCACCCATAGCAATCCCAATCGGAGTCTTTTCTTAAGTCAGACTATGTGTCAAATCACTGATTCTGCTCATACCAAAGGTGACCATACGATACCCATTGTTCCATTGTCCAACCATCAGGAAGACCACTTGGAGGTAATGGCATAGCACCAGGAGGAACAGGTGGTAAAGAAAGAGAAGGTAGGCTAGAATCCCTCAACTCTGATATTTCATCGTCAGAAATTGTAGAGCTTAGAACACCTCCAGATGAACTCGTTTCAAGAGCAGATTTTCTCCTATCTGTAAATGATCCTGATTGTAATGCAGACCCCATTGGGATTAATTCTTCTTCAGGAGTTAGAGAAGTCGCAGAACCTCTTCTCATTCGAACTAATCCTACACCAAGACCTGTGATTACGGCAAGGAATAATACCGCAAGAGTCCAACTAGGCAAACCAGCCTTAACAATTAAACAACCTAATCCATTGCAAGAATCATCTCTAGCCCGAGAAATTTGTATTATCAATTCTCCATTGGTAATATTTTGTTGAACATTGGTATCAGTAGAGTTAGCAAATATCCCTAGTGGTTCTAAACCATACCCGGCTCCAGAAGAAGGTTCAATAGTGGTGATAAGTTCTATTGATTCGCCTGAAATTATAGGACCCACAGAGGATGTATCGATATTAATTACCCATCCCTCAATCAAATTGGAGTCCACCGTGAATTCAGAAGCGTAGTTACCCATATTCTTGACAATTAATTTTACTTCTTGAGAAGATCCAGTCTTAATATCCTCAATAGATTCTGAATCCGAAGTTATTTCCAACCAAATAGAGGGCAATACTTCTACTTCAAGAATTACCGTTTTAGAAATTAACATAGATTGAGAAGTACTGGCTTCGATAATTATCGAAAATTCATAATTTTGAATGCCTTCAGAAAGACAGCAAGGTAATTGGAGGCCTACTGAAAACGTTTCTTCACGACCCATTTCTAACTCTGTCGGGATAATTGATTGGAATCCGCCTTGCCACCCCTCTGGTAAACTCCCAACTGTGAGTTGAAGATTCAAAGGGACATTACCTGAGTTTCTGATAGAGATGTTTGATACACCAGTCTGACCAAGAGGGACTCGGATTACATCTTCATCAACAATCTCCAAAGAAGCTACTTCTTGTGTGATGAATTTAGTTCGATTATCTGATGTTGATGAATAGCCAATTAATTCGGTTTTTATCGTCACGATATTTTCCAAACCCATTTCTACATTCTGAGGGACTAATAAATTCACAATTAGAGTTCTTGATTGGCCTGCATCTAGAGAAATAATTACCTCATCTGAGTCTCCTTCGGCGAGAATAAAATTAGTAGCCCAACCATTCAGAGATGAGTAAGTAATCAATTCAAACCCCATAGGAATATTACCCTTATTTGTAACAGTGACTTGTGTTTCCTCGATTCGACCATTAATAGTAGCCCTGTCTTCAGCAAAGGCAATGGAAGGTAATGCGATTCCCGATTCATCAAAAATTACTACGGAATAATCTAGTTTCTCAAATACTCTGACTATTGCAGATTCTGTAGAAGTTATACTATTATCTTCTACAGAAGTAGTTACACAAGTAATCATCTCTTCGACGCCAGCACTAGGTTGTCCACCATTAACAGAAGGGACATTGACATGAATCGAGAGAGGTAGAGACTGTAGTCGAGTAAGTGGTTCCATTACGAGGTAATTTGAATTGGAACTGCCAATATTAATTATCCAATTAGAAGGACTTTCGCAAATTACAGAGTAAGAGGTTGGGCCATTACCCATATTTTTCACTGAAAGAGAAAATGTAGCTACATCACCAGGAATGGCGCCGAGGCCAACTCCATCTCCTGCAAGAATTGTAGCAATCCCTTCTTCTCTCTCAACAATTGTAGAAATTGTTAATTCATGTGAAATCCAAGGAGATTCTATATCTGATAAAATTAGAACACTAACAAAATCACCAGGCAGAGCAAATATTGCACCGCCTGGATTTTCGGGATCAGCGTCTACATCTTCAAGGGTCAATCGAACAATTACGGAACTACCCACTTCTCCTGAAGGTGCCAAAACCCATGGACCAGTGTCATTTAGTAGCATCCACCATTCATCAATCGGAGCACGCAAAATTCCATTTTCATCAATCCTCTGTAAAGGTGAAATTGATAAATCGACTTCCGTAGAAGATGTACCCTCATTTTGAAGTACTAAATCAAAACTAACTACACTCCCACTAGTAGGCTCAAGAACCCTTGTCAAGGCCTGTTCAATCTGGCTTGGATTGGATGGTAAACTACCATCTTCCATTAGAGGAATAATTCGGACTCCAATCTGAGAAATTTCAACAATTAACTGGTAGCGATTATTATCAACTCCTGAATTTTCATCGTTGATTTCAGTTATAGCATTGGTTACATCTAATCTAAGTTCAAGAGTATGAGATCCAGTAGTTTGGAATACATGAGGGAAACTAATGGATTTTACACTCCCTGCCGATAGTGATGGCTGATTAATTGAATAAATCAACACTCCTTCAGTCAAGTCCCAAATCTCAATATCATAAGTACCTGAATCTAATGATGCTTGGTTTTTCCAATAAGCCTGTATTAGAACAGCGTCACCCTGTAATGGAGAGGCAACAGAGGTTGAAAGAGAATCTTCAAAAACTGCAAGATCAACAAATTTCTGCTCTGAAATTAGACCCGAGGCAACAAGAGAAAACTTCTGACTTTGCCCGCCTGCGTGACCCACTATAATTGTCCAGACACCATCCTGATTACTACTGATTTTTATGCGCTCGACATTGTTTAGTCTGTCCGAAGTGCCACCAGATGTTGAATAACCATTCAAGAAATTATTCCCGTGATACTCAGTGCCATCCGGAGCTATAGCTGTTAAATCGAGATCATTAACTATTTTTTTCGCAGTTTGATTAGAAATTAAAGAAGATTCTTGATCGACCCAAACTAAAGATAAATCCATCTCGGAAGAAGAATCAATATCAAATTGGTACAGGAATGAATGACCTGGCTCAAGCTCTCTTGAATCGTCATAAAAAAGATCTAAAGACACGGAGGCGTCTTTTGGAGAAATAGAATTTGAAATATCAATTTGCCCCCACCCTTCACGAGAATTTGGTATATCAGGCACTCCTAAATCTTCGGCACCATTAATCACTAAGGCCTTTATTAAATCAGATCGAGGTTCATTAACCCCTACGCTTTCTCTAAGATATTGACGAATCTGGGCAACACCACCAGCTGCTACAGCAGTTGCCATGGAGGTTCCATTAAGAGCCATGTATAGAGGAGTAGACACACCATTATGAGTGGCTGATGAACAAGAGGTACCTTGAGTACTGGATGCTTCTTGAGCACGAGCAGAACAGAGCATTACACCAGGAGCCACTACATCGGGTTTGATTCTACCATCCAACGTTGTTCCAGAAGATGAAAATTGGGGGACTGCCCCAATCGATTGAGTTCCAAAAGCCCCGGTAGAAGAAGCACCAACTGTAAGGACGTTTTTTGCAGTACCTGGAGAGGTAACCGAACTTGATCCATTATCTCCTAAATCTCCTGCTGAAAACAAAACAAGGAATTTAGGATTGTCGACTACGAATGTGTCGACATCCCTAGAATCGGTTGAATATTGACCTAAATTGAGTTCATTACCCCATGAATTGGTTTGTATTCGAGCTGAGTTTTGCCATGAATGAGCGAACATTTCGTACAAAGAGCCGTAACGCGCAAATATCCCTGATGAATCGACTTCAAGTTGGTAGAAATGGAATGTGGCTGCGGGCACCATTCCTTTGGCATTATTATCACCATTACCGTCACCCAAAATAGTCGCAGTCACATGAGTCCCATGGCCCGAATTCGTATCGGCTGCTGAATTATCGGGGCCGAAATTATTGAAAATCCCTCTTATGCGCCCATCAAAGTCCCCATGGTCAGAATCTATTCCAGTGTCAGAAATTCCAATTACTTCACCGGCACCATTTAGAGAAAAACCTGAATCAACAGATGCTTGATCAACACCGGCAATGCTAGATGCGTTTGAATTATGAATTGATAAAATCGAGGCATACTGAATATGTAAAATTCGCCCGTCCATTGCAAGAATTGGAATCCAAAGAGCATCTACAGATTCAAGTAGACAGAGATATGGATCACATTTACCAGTAGGATTTTGACTTGATGAAATTGACTCAAGGTCAATGGCTAGATCAACCAGTTCTTTCTGATTCAAATCAGGAGCAGGAGTTATTTCTAAATTTACAGTAATCGAAGTGCGTCCAGAAATATGCGCAACCTCTGGACTAACCCGCCATGCAATCGGCAGATGCCCCGCCCAACGAACAAATTCATTAGAATTCAAATTTGAAAAAATTACATTGTAATCACTGTTTTCGGGTACTCGAACTAAAATTGCATCGTCGGGGAAAAAATCAATAAAATCTAATTTTTGCTCCTTCGCAAAATCTAGGACGCCAGATAAATCTGGAGAATTAGATTGAATGATAACAAACCCGGTTCGCTCCAGAGCTTTGGAATCGTAAAGATTCTCGGGGCCCAAAGGCATTGGTTGAATTAATGGGTCAAAAGAACCGAAAGGTGAGTGAATTTGACCTGAAAATTCACGTAAATTATAGGAAGATTCGACAGCACTGTTGATTTTCTGGGGCAATGAGGCGGTTTCTTTCAAATCAACATTTTGAGTCAATTCATCCGAAATCGCAGAATTAGCACTAGCAATACCAGACCCCCAGCCGCTCAGTACAAGCATTATGAGGACGACATGTACTAAACGCTTGTCGCCCATAATTGAGGCGCACTCTTGTGACCCTTTTGACCGTTAACCAATTTTGACCTTTAGGTCAATAACAAAAAAAGAACAAATTAATACGATTATAGGCCATAATATCGGGCAATAGCGGCATCGGTTTTAGTTACTGATTTTTCCCAATCAGGTTCAGTACCCATTAATGCTCGAATACAATCGACATTTTCAGGAATTACATCACTTTCTTGATGAATTGCTTGGAAATAATATAGACGATTATCGATTAATTTGACGCCATCTTCCCAAACAAAAATCTCATGCAAATCGCCCCACTTTCGACCAATGTCCCTGGCCATTTCCATGACCTCAGCTGTTGTTGTGATTCGGTTCTCAACGCCATTCATTACGATGACTCGTGGACGGTTTTTCCACATCTCAATTATGGAACTCGTGGTCAAACCATGGCCCTCAGGTAAATCTGCAATAATTGAATGAACATGCATAATTGTAGTAGGGACTGCTACTGCTAGTGAATTGATTTCAATTTCAGGTTTTACAGTCATTAAATCTGGACCGTGGTGACTTGGGACTTTGAGAACGGGTTTAATTGCATTAATCGGACCCTTATTAGAATCACCAGGGTCTGCGGCTCGACGAATCATTGTACATTCTACTTTCAAAGATCCACAGTGCTCAAACAATGGCACAAGAGTTCGAGAAAGACCTGTTGTATTACAAGACACGACACGAGAACCTTCTGCATTGAGATTTTCACTGTGATTTGCACAAGAGGTGTATGACAATCCAGTTAGTTGATGTTTCTCCCCTCCTTGGAACATATGTTTAACTCCCGCTGCCTTGTATTTTGCAAGATTATCCGCCCCCATCTTTCCAGGTGCACAGTCAACCACAATATCAGCTACTGCAAGAAGTGCGGAAAGGCCCCCCATGCAATCATAACCTTGTTCTGCAAATGCCTCAATCCGGCCTTCGTCATCAAAAGTACAATAAAGAGGGAATCCTTTCTTTACAGCAAGATCACAGCCGAAAGAGGGACCGGTTTTGGTAACACCAATTACCATCATATCATCCTGAGCATCAACTGCATCAGCGACCCTCTTCCCTATTGTTCCAAAACCATTGATAGCGACCTTGATTTGTCCCATGACGTCATCACGCGCCCTTTTGGGCAATCTTCCGTCCTCGCCCAACCTCTATCAATTATGCTCTCTGTAAACAATGAATGAATGAGAGAGGTGACATTGCTTCAGAATCAAATCACAAGAGTTTGATGACCCGTCATAATGAAGACTGGGACCACTCCGTCGAGGGTTGAGATTACCATGCGCGACGTCACGGCAAAGAGTGTTAAACTCAATCGTGATCTCGATAAGATGCTTGAACAAGCTCTTGAGAGAGACTTGCTTGTTAGAATAGGGTGGGGGAAGCAAGGAGATGAAAAACCAAAGAAAGGTGAAATTGGCGTCATAACTCATTTGCCTAAGGACTCAAGAGTTCTCTTACTTGGTGATCTAGGAGAATGTGCTGGTGCAATGAACGATGGAGGCACATTCACATTACAAGGCAATTGCACTTCTATGCTAGGGTCATTTCAATCCAGAGGACGTATTACAGTCGAAAGAGACGCTGGTGAACGCACAGGACATAGAATGACTGGTGGTGAAATATTCATCCAAGGCTCTGCCGGAGGATTTGCTGGTTCAAGGATGCGCGATGGCCAGATTGTGATTCGAGGACAAGCTGGAAAGAAAGTTGGCGCTGGAATGGAAGGAGGAGTTGTTGTGGTTTTAGGCAATACTGATTCGGAACCCGGTCAAGCTATGACAGGGGGGCGAATCTTTGTAGCTGGTAGTTGCCCTCCACCTGGTGAAGGAGCAACTATCAGGAGCATTCTTGATCATGAATTGGAGGAATTAGCATCAATTCTTGAACCGCATGGGCTTCAGCTCGACTCGGATGCATTGGTGATAATACCCTCTACAGATTCACCCCCTTTGGGTGAAACTCCTGAATATTCGATTACGGAAGGATTTGAGAGTATAGGACTAGTATCTTCTGGTAGAGAACGACTTTCAAATTCTGCAACGCTAGATACAGAAACTCAAATTCTACCTACGGGATTGGATGAAAATGGCCTTCTTGCACCAATCCCATGGATTGTAGAATCTAAACGCATGACTGCAGCAACAGGGACATACGGCATCGCCCAACCAGGTCTTGTAACCTCAGAACCCAGGAATAACGATTTAATGTTAGTGAATGAAGATAATATTATTGAGGCGGTAGATAAAATAGGTAATTGCGCGGGTATGGTTCTTGATTTAAGTTGTCAATCATCGCTCAATGATGCAGAGATTGAAGCGTTGCTAGTCTCACTCTATAGTAGAATGAACGATGATTCACTAGTCTTCTTGAAAGATAGCGTATCTAGGGTGGAACACCTTTTCAGACTGATTGTTGAATTAGATCTTGATGGAGCAATTGTTGATGCGGCTACACCAGGTGGTTCTAGAGCAGCAGCGACTCTTCCATCTATTGGATTAGCTGCGAAAGCAATGAACATTATTAATCAAGGACGATGCATTTTCCTTGAAATTGATGAACCACCCTCAGCTAAAGATTTGTTAATCGCCAAAGCAGCAGGTTGCTCAGGAATTGTAGCACCTCCTACGGATGATGATATTGAAAGTGAAATTCACAGGCTTTACGGAAACCTAAGAGGTTGGATGAGGGAATTGGGTATTTCAGGCATGTCTCAAATCAACAGGAAAAATTTGCGAGCACTAGATTACGAGACTGCAGCGATTTCGGGATTAAGACTAGTTGGATACGATAGACCTCTCCCCATGTGGCTGAATAAGTGAGGTGAGATATTGCCAACTATTAGTCTAAAACATAGTATTCTTGAATCCATCCAGAGTAATCATGGAATTAGTCATAATCCTGAAAATTGGATGTCTAGACTATCTCAGATAGGTTGTGTGGTAGAAAAATCAGATGAGAAAGAAGTAGAGATTGAAGTTTTTCCAGATCGCCCAGACCTTCTTAGCCACGAAACAATGGCTCGGGCTGCTCGAGCATTTCTTCATTCAGAGAATCAAAAACCATTCTTGGATGTAACCGATAGTGGAATCACAATGAAAGTTGACAAAAGTTTAGAACATGTTCGACCAGTAATACTTGGAGCCATAGTTCGAGGAGTAAACACCGGAGAGACACTAGAACAGAAAAATGAATTCATACAATCACTAATGGAACATCAGGAAAAACTCCACCTCAGCATAGGGAGGAAAAGAAAATTCGCATCGATTGGTGTGCATGATATGTCTAATTTGAAACCACCATTCAAGGTGGTCACGGTGCCCGATTCTCATGAGTTCAAACCTCTGGCGACGGACAAGAAAATGAGTATTAATCAAATTCTTTCCAAGCATCCAAAAGGTGTTGAATATGCTCATCTTATGGAAGGATTAGATGTATATCCAGTAATACTTGACTCAAATGATGATATTCTCTCTTTCCCACCTATAATTAATGGAGACCATACTACTGTGACCAAATCTACTACTGATTTCTTCATCGACGTAACGGGATGGGATGAAAGATCTGTTGAATCTTGTCTGCTTTTAGTATGTTTATCATTAGCTGAGAGGGGGGGCAGCGTGGAGAGTGTAGAAGTTACAGGTTGGGATGAGAAAAAATGTTTGAGCCCACTAGGAAAGGCCAAGCAACACAGAGTCCCTGATAGATTGATTAGTAGAATTTTAGGAATATCATTAAAACCTGAAGAAATTGCTAATGCGATATCAAAAATGGGTGGTGAATTAATCACTAGTCAAGCCATTACAGATGGCGTTGATAACGCAGAAAGATGGAGTGATTTAGTTGTGGGAGAACAAGAACACGTAATCTCAATGCCACGATGGAGATCAGATATTATGCACCCCATCGATCTTGTAGAAGACATTGCAATTGGATACGGTTATGAGAATATGCCAGACATTCAATCAACAGTTCACCTTAATGCAATACCTCTTGAATCATCAAATCTTCATCGAAGGTTACGTGAAAGTTTGAGATCATTGAGTCTGCAAGAAACACAAAGTCTTACACTTTCTTGTGAACGTGACCAATTTGAAAGAGTCAGATGGCTGAATACTGGTGAAGTCACAAGAATATCAAACCCCATAACCATTGAGCACACTATACTAAGGCAGCGGATACTACCTAGTCTTCTACAACTACTCGCTGCGAATAGGCATCATGAATTGCCTCAAAGAGTCTATGAATTAGGCACTGTTGTTTCGAATAATATTAATCAAAATAATTTTGCTTGGTCTTGCGCAGAAGTAGATGGAGGATTCACTGCTGCAAAAGGGTTTGCTCAAGCAATACTAAGGGATCTTGGAGCCAATTTTGAAGAGATAAAGTGGATGCCTATTGAAGACAATTATGGCCCATGGATTTCAGGAAGAGGAGCTAGAATAATTGTAAACGAAGAAGAAGTTGGACAAATTGGAGAAATAGATCCCATTGTAAGCCTAGAATTCGGACTCAGAGTACCCATTCACGCGGGGGAGTTCAATATTGAGTCCTTAGGTCGCTTAATCCCCGATCCAGTTCTTTGAGTCAAAGATATTGCATTCAACTAATCGCCATCACCAAGAAGTGCCATTGCATCAAGGAATGATTTACTTTTTAGATGACTTTTGTCGTCAATTATATTTTTCTGAGAGGTCTCCTTTTTCCTCTCATATTCAACAATCTCAACCTTCTTTTTCTTTATTTCGGATTCCCCTCGAGCCGATTTCTTGCCAAATGGCCATATTCCCGCCATGTTCTGCGAACTACACCTCGGACCATAGACCCTTTGCAATCACGACTCAACATAGAAACGTAGGAATCAAAGCAGAGAACGGTAAGCGTCGCCCATGCGAGTGACCATTCAGTCTATTCTGATGGTTTTGTTTATTCTATCTTCACTCAATTCGCCAGACCATTATCTTGAGGATTCTATAGAAGCAAAAGTTTCTGAACGTGTTCCATCATTAGACCTACTGATATTTGGAAACTCTTATACTTCGAACAATCAACTGACAAACCATATTGAAAATACTTTGAATCAAGCAGGCCATAACCCCAATGTTGAAGCAAAAACTAGCGGAGGAGCAACTCTAGATTGGCATAGAGATCAAGTAGAAAATGACAATTCAGAGTGGGACTTATCTTTAGATGAACCAAGAGATTACATAATATTACAAGATCAAAGTCAGGTGCCTGGATTTCCCGTAAACTCGCAATATTGGCAAAATAGTCTATCTGGAGCACAAACCATAGACTCGCGTAATGAGATGAAAGGAGGGGATACCATCTTTTTCATGACTTGGGGGTATCGAAATGGAGATAGCAATAACGCATTTATATACCCTGATTATCCAACAATGCAAAATCGTTTGAAGAATGGCTACGAGATGTATGTTGAAAATACATCTACTGAAGAAAGACCAACCTTCATCGCTCCAGTTGGATTAGCATTCCTACACATTTATGAACAAATTGAAGATAATGGAAGTGACCCAACATTAGATGGTACATCGTTCTCAAATCTATATTCGGCAGATGATTCACACCCATCTATAGAGGGTACATATCTGGCAACATGTGTATTCTTTGCGACAATAACGGGAGATAGCCCAGTTGGATTATCTACAATCTCTGGAATTTCTGATTCACGTGCGCAGGAATTGCAGCAAGTTGCTGCAAATACTGTTTTCAATGAAACTCCTGATTACTTATATCCATGGCAATTTGATAAAAAAGATGTAACTTTTGGAGTTGATTCGGGATCTATTTTCAATATTGACCCGGGGGCAACAATAGGATTAGCTGTTAACTTCACTAACAATGCAGAGATAGATACCACCACCATGATTTCAGTATCAGGACCTGAAAATTGGATTATCAATTGGGATAAAGATACAACACCAGAAGTTGGCTACTCATTCCCTGCCCCATCCGATTCAATTCAATGGATTGATTTTACAATACAGGCACCTAATGTTAGTAATGGGGTCCCACTAGCAAATTCACTTCATGACTTTAGCATTCATCTTGTTAGTGATTCTGATGCAAGTCAGGATTGGTACAATTTTTCAATTCGCTACGGAGTTTGGCAAGGTATTGAAATTGTAAGTGCGGGAGGTAATGCATCTATAGATCCTGATGGAATAGTGAATCTTGATTTATTAGTCAAGAACATTGGAAATATAGTAAACAATCTTGCAATTAGCATGGTGCCACTTGATGAAAATAACTCTCAAGTCGGCACTCCTGGTTCGTCTTTTGACCATGACGGATGGACTGCAATCATGTTTAATCAAGTAAATTTAGAGAACATGAACCCGAATGAAATAGCCAGTACGCAAGTCCAAGTAAAATCTCCAGATTTCTCTTCAGGAGAAATAAAAATCGAGTTTTATGTTACGGCAAATGGTTTAGTTGATCCAATTACAGCCATACAGACTGTAAAAATCGTTCCTCGTTCGGGTGGTGATTTAGGACTAACAAATATCAATTGTAACTTTGACACGATTCCGGGGGAATCTTGCTTTGTAGAATTATTTATTGAGAATACAGGAGACTCAGCATTTGAATATAATTTATCTTTAGTTGAAAAACCAGGATGGTTAGAGGTCAATATTTCAAATCAGAACTATTTTCTCGAATCAGGGCAAACAATTCATGGAATTGACGTTGAGAATTCAGTCGCAGAAAATATTCAGGCTGGGGTGTCAGGGACGGTAAGAATTCAAGTTGAAGTTGACGGATGGATTCCTGCTGAAGTGACATATGAAATTACAGTTGAGGCGGTTCACTCATGGCAAGTTATTCGCTCCGACTCAGAAGTCAAGGATGGAAGATTGATAGGATACTGGGAGATTCTCAATAATGGAAATAGCCCGGATGGGATTGTTGTTAGCGTAAGCAGCAATGTATTCACCTCTTTTGGAGTCATTCATTCGTCGTCAGGAGAAGGAATAAACCAACAATTGCCCTCATTTCAAATTCTAGATATCCCCTATGGTGACTCCGTTTTATTTGAAGTATGGATGGATGTTCCTGAGGAAGCTCCTGTTGAAACAGAAGCGATTTTGACTGTTGAAATTCAATCATTTAGGAACCCAGGAATTGTATTTGTTGATGAACATAGAGCAACGATTTTAGGTGAAGAAATTATAGAACCAGATGCATCGACAGATAAGTCATCAAAGATTACTACATTCTTGCAAAGATGGTTGCAAACTATTCTAATCGTCATTGTCAGCCTGATCGGAACAATTGGTGTCACATTCGCAATTCGTCACAGAATAGAGAAGGATAGAGAGTATTACGAACAACAGAATCCAAAAGTTTTCGTTGAAGAACCAAGTGATTGGATGTCGAAGTTCAATGATGACAAGGAAAAAGAAATTGAGATTATTGAAAGCCCAACGACTGACTTAGAGTCATTTAGAAGTGAATTTATGTCTAAGTCAGGGACTCATTCACGAACAGTAAAATCAGAAATAGATCAAGAAATTATTGAAGAAGCACAAGAGGTTCTTGAAGAGGCGTATGTAGAGAAAACCATTTCAGAAGTAATTGAAATCGCAGACAAATTAGATGATGACGACATAATTCACCCCGACAATATTATTCTAGACTTGGATGATTTTGACGAAAGATTGTCAAATATTAGAAACAATAAACGAGATAATGAAGACCTTTGATACAATCCGCGTATTGTATGGAGGATGAGTGGGTCATCGGAATCGACGAAGCCGGAAGAGGACCAGTCATAGGACCGCTTGTGGTTACAGCCCTTGCTGTTCCGACCAAAGATCTACCATTACTGAAAGAAATGGGAGTTAAAGATTCTAAAGAACTCTCAGCCCCTCAACGGTTGAAAATAAAATCAAAGATTATTACAATGATCGATACCCATGACTGGCGAATTGGGACAATCATATGTTCTCCAAAAAGAATAGACTTAAACAAACTTGATTCGGACCTAAATAGTCTTGAAATTGACCTCTTTGCTGAAGCAATAAATGCAACAAGTAGTTCATTAAAATCAGGCATTATACGCGCAGATGCTTGTGATGTAGACGAAGTTAGATTCGCGCAAAGACTGAGGGAAAAAATTGATGGCGAATGGTCTAGATGGGTCGTCGAAGCAGAACATGGAATGGATACAAAGGATCTAGTTACAGGTGGTGCATCTATAATTGCAAAAGTCACAAGAGACTCTGAAATCAAGGAGATTGAAATTAGAACAGGTATTGAGATTGGTTCCGGTTATCCTTCAGATCAAAAGACTAGAATTGCAGTCAAAAAACTCCTTGAAAATAAATCGCCGCATGACTGCCTTAGATGGAGTTGGGCAACCGTATCAGACATTTGGACTGAGGTTCATGGTACACCTGTTCCTATCAGAAATCGAAATGGCGGTTCCATCGTACAATCAACTCTTGAAGACTGGCGAAGAAGATAAGCGTCAAATGCCTCATAACCGGCCATTGGCTTGATAAGATGCCCGCAACTGACGACTGGGGGGCGGATATTATCGCAACTGTTCGTAAATATGCCTTGCAAAATGCTGTTGAATACAACGGTAAAGGCCAGGTCGGATCAGTTCTTGGCAGATTACTTAGTGAGAGAGCAGATCTTAGATCCAGAGCAAAAGAACTGAAGTCACTTGTAATGAATGAAGTTGATGCTGCAAATGAATTAGCAGATAAAGAAGGAGTGGAAGCCGCTAGGACTGCGCTTTCTGCTACAAATCCCGAAGCTCTTAGTCGACAGAAACAACAGAAACGGATTGGATTAAAACCACTACCAAATGCCATTAAGGGCGCCGTTATTCTGCGATTTGCACCAAATCCTAACGGACCACTCACATTAGGTCACGCTAGGGGTGTGGCAATTAATTCCCAATATGCTGAAATGTATGATGGGAAAATAGTCCTACGATTTGATGATACTGACACGAAGGTAAAACCTCCTCTCCCTAAAGCATATAGTTGGATAGAGAAAGAATTTGAATGGTTATCTGGAAAATCTGCTGATATAATTATTCGAGCAAGTGATAGGATGCCAGTCTATCTTGATTATGCTAATCAAATGATTTCCTCAGGGTTCGGTTATGTTTGCCGATGTTCGGCAGCTGAATTTAAGAAATTAAGAGATTCGAAAACACCATGCACTTGTAGAAACCGCCTAATTGAAGAAAATTTGAAGGATTGGGATTCGATGAAAAATGGAGGTATCGAAGAAGGAGGTGCTGTTGTACGTGTCAAAACAGACCTTCAACTCCCGAATCCTGCACTTAGAGATTGGCCCGCATTACGTATCCAGCACACATCTCATCCAATGGTTGGAGAACAATACAAAGTATGGCCTCTCCTCGACTTCCAGAGTGCAATAGAAGACTACGAACAAGGAGTAACTCATATCATCCGAGGTAAGGATTTGATGGACTCAACAAGAAAACAAACTTTGCTTTACGAGCACTTTGGTTGGAATTATCCTGAAACTCTGTATTGGGGTCGTGTAAAGGTGCATGAATTTGGTAGTTTCTCAACATCAGGAATGCGGTCTAAAATTGAAGATGGGAAATACTCAGGTTGGGATGACGCACGTTTACCGACAATAAGCGCATTGCGAAGAAAAGGGTTTGACCCTGCTGCATTACGAGATTTTTGGATAGAACTTGGTCTGACTCAGAAGGATATATCCATCTCAATGCAGACAATTGAATCATTTAATTCTTCAATTATTGATAAAAAATGCGAACGACGCGCTTTCATTCGAGGTGCTAAGACACTTCATTTAGATTCCAGTAGTTTTTCGGTAGAACCGATAATGAAAGTCTCAGTCGCCCGCCATCCGGATGGATCAGAAATAGGCAATAGGGAGTGGGATATGGATGATGGTTCAATTCTTATTGAAGAGAATGATTTGAAGAACAATAAGATTCGATTAAAGGATTTCGCCGATATCCAAATTTCAGAGAACAAAGCCATTGTAGAATCATGGGAGAAAACAGACAAGAGGCAGATTGTTCATTGGCTTCCTAGTTCAATGGCAATTTCAGCAACCCTAACTCGCAACAAGGGAGATAGTCTTGTAATCGAAGAAGGTTTGATTGAAAATTTTGAATTGAACGAAGGGGCGGTTATTCAACTGGAAAGAGTAGGATTTGCTAGGATAGAATCAGTGCAAGAAGATGGTAAAGTCAACCTTCTTTACCTGCATGGATAAAAGAATCTTGCTTGGTTTCGTAATATTAATCTGATAAGCAAAACCATGTTTTGTGGAATCCATCAAGGGTCGCATTCAAGGACAGTGGGCGAACCAGAAGTAACATGATGCCTCGGCAGGGCTCTGTTGTCCTAGCTCTAATTACTGTTTTATTGATGAGCAGTGTCACGTTCAGCCCAGTAGTTGCAGACGTAGATAATGAATGCTGTGCGAGTGACGATTTTGATTTATTTCTACTAGGTGATCCAAATAATGGAGTACTCACTCCATTTGAATCAGAACTAGACGAAGAATTTAAAAAATTAGTCACCCCCTCAATTCAAGGACAAGTGGAAATAGGAACATGGTCCATTATCTGGGGAACTGAAGGGAATTATTCAAACTCAACATGGGAGTTTAGTATTCCATATGAAGTTGAAGCAGCTGCAGGAATACAAATTAATGCCACAGTTGGAGTGAATATTGGGAGTAACTACTACGAAGGAGATGCAGGAGCAGGACTTTTCATTTCAAACGAGGGATCTGTGAATATTCCTATTTCCGTAGAGGAGGGGGAAATTAAAGATGGAGATAAAGTCAAAATTAGTTTTTCAGTACAAAGCCTCTCTTTTGCAACCCCAGGCGATGAGGCAGGGATACGCTTTCTTTGGGGTTCAATTCAGAATGTAGCGAAAATAACACTGAAGCTACCTTTGGTTGATATTGATATTAAAGATGCTAGTGTTAATGGTAGACTCGTATATTTCCCTATCCATCTCAAATCTGGATTCGACTCTCAGATTTGGACATCATCTACAGGGGGCATGATGGTTGCCAATTCAGAAATCATAGAAAGCCCTATTTCAACACCTACTGAAGAAGGAGTAGAGGTGACTTTTGTTTGGATGATTCCTGAAAGTACTGACTCAGGGACTTTCATTATTGAGTTTTACTTAATTCCGCAAAATGGACTTAGAATTGAGGCCAATAGAACGTTTGACATCACTGCTGGTGAAGAAGGAGGGGGGTCAGGGAGTTGGTATCCGGCTGCTGAACCATTGCGCACTGGAGGAACCCCCATGTCAATAGATATTGAGGCAAATTATAATGGTAATGAAATTGAAAAAACCGTCACTCTTGAGTTTGAAGGTGCTATGTCACAATGGATGCGATGGGGGCTGGACAACATAGGAAATGATAGTCTATCATCGAGTAGTTGGTGGAGAAACCTAAGAACATACTCAGGCTCAATACCTGACTCTGACTTCCATAATGGATTAGTTGATGATTCGGAGTTGAGTGCTTTACAAGGTCACCTCATTGGTTCTGGAAACGATCTGAAGTCATTCATGTCAAATGGCCTTGCATTAGATGCTGAAGCAATACTGGGCGTTAATCCCGTAGAACTAGGGCCAACCGATATCACCATCGATCTCGGTGCCACACGAGCATTTAGTTCTGAAAATATCAAGATTACTATTGATACATCATATGTGATTTCAGTGGGAGAAAGACAATTGTTGATTGAAACCTTTGTCAGAACCACTCAAGAAGACTATTATGACGAAATCGAGTTGTCTGTAGAGATTCGTTCTTCTGCATTGCAGGGTCTTGGGGGAATGTCTGCTGAAGATATTGATGCAAAGCATAGAAGATGGATTCTACTTGAGACTATAACAATTAATGACAATGAACTAGATTCGGAAAAATCATTTAGAGTTGAATTTGTTCCTAGTGGAGGTGCTCTATATAGCCCTCTAGTTTCTGCAATGATTTGCGTATTCTTACTAGTTATCGCGCTTGCAATTGGACTATTCTTAACGCGAAAAAGGAGTAGGATACCTTCTATGTTAACAGTAATTGTCCTTGGAGGTTTGGCTCTTTCATTATATGTCCTAGGACTAGATATTCCGTTTGTTCTTGGTGTGGTGACTTCCAGTATGCTTCTGGTATTCCCTGTAGCATTAATTTCGCCTAGAACTAATCGTGTTGAACGAAATAAAGAAGTGAAAGCATCGCATATCAAATGCCCGAAGTGTGAATCATCAATTATGGTTGAATCTGAAGTTCGGCCACTGAGAATTCCGTGCGGTTCTTGTGATTCTGTTCTAAGACTCGAGTGATGGAACTTGACCCGTTTGCAACAGTGAATCCGCTAGGACATGAGCAGCTTCACCTGCTGGCATGGCCTTCCATAAGCGAGATGCCTGAAGAATTTGAGAGGCTAAATCAACTTCCCATCCAATTCCCAAAACTCTGTGCCAACCAAGTTCCTCCATTCGAGCAGTAGATGGCTTACTTTGTGATAGTATTGGCCTCATCAGATGTGAAAGAGCTCTTGCTCGACCCTCTAAATCAAGCTTTTCCCAACGCGAAGATACTGCTTCAAGAGCAATTTCCTCAATCCAAGGAGTAGTCATAATTTCGGGTGAAATAACCTCAGGTAAGGGCACAATTGTGGCCGTCCCTTCATTTTCCAATGTATCCCTTAATTTAGTAAAAACAGGATCATAAGTTGTGTCCAAAGCAGAATGCATCCAATTACCAGAAATTAACCAAGGCCTTAATTTTCTAAGTCTAACACAGTTAGGCGAAATTAACTGAGCAAGAGCGTGCGCTTGAGCAACGGTAGTTAGAGGTCCTCGTCTAATATCTCCTGAAGAACCCCTAAGGCCTTCAACTACCATGCCTGAGAGGGATAGTTGAGGAGGACTTGAAGAAAACTTCGGTCCATCTTCATTCCCAGGTCCGAGTACATGAATCCATGAACCAATATTTGGCGATTCCATTCTAAATCTTCGTCGATATTTAATTCCAGATTCAATCAAAGCAGCCTCGATTGGAACTACGCTCAAAACGCCAACTAATGAAGGAGCAGCAAGCAACATCACAGTTCCTTCAAAAGAACGAATTGAATTTGCAGCATCATTCAGAACAGGGGCAATTGGAGAAAATTGCTCCGAGTCCAGAAGCCGCCTCATCATTGAGGCTTACAGGCGCTAGTTCAAATCTCCATCGATTAAGAAATCACTCGACCATCAAACGAAGTTGATCTCTTTTGTAAGCCCAATCTGAATCGATTCGCCCTGTGCTCTGGTAATATCTAGCAAGACGGCGAATCTTGGACTCAGTGAGTTCAAGTTGACGACCGTTATGTAAATCCTTACGATTTGTGCCCAAGTGATCTATCATTCTGAGAGCCTGCCGCATCATATTCATCATGTCTTCTGGATACTTTCCACTGATGTTATTTCGAGAAAGTGTTTGAGCAATTCGCTCGCCCATTACCAATCTTACATCAGGAACGGCGTGTTGATCACGTAGAATTGTTCCAATCATTGCTGTAGAGTGCCCCTCACCAGAAAGTTTCAGAATTAACTCCTCAACTTCCTTCTTATCGGACATTGCCCACTCTGGCACCTTACTTGCATTGGGCTTTTCAGAGCCACTCTTACCCTTTCCCTTACTATGCATACGAGCCATTTAGGTCACCTCAAGCGGCTCGCCGACCTACTGCCCCTCTTTAATCGCTGCGCATAGCAACTTGAAAGAGAGGGGTCACAATCTGTGTTGGGCCTTCGCCAGCCTTCCCGGGCCGTTTGGCCATTCCCATCCTGCAGCTGTAGCTCTGGCACTGCCTACGAGTTCGTCATTTTGAAACACCAGCACCTCATCTCCTATACAGATTTGAGTATCTACTTTAGAGAGGTTGGTAGAAAATATATCACCTTTCCAAGTTGTTTCAGGAGTGAGGTGTACTTTAGGAAGAGCATTACAAGAATCTAGTGAAGAAAGACTAGACTTTGAGAATGAAAACCTTCCACTTCTTGGATTCCATAATGCAATTTGAGTACCTTCTTTTTCAATACGGAAAATGGGAGGGCGTCCAGTAACCTTGGCTCTATCTAGCCAATCATCAGTACCATGCTTGAATCTAGATAGAGATTTTAGTTTGTTTAGCCGATGTTGAGATTCCTTAGGGTCGGGTAAATTGTATTCTTTAGTCGCTTCATCTACTACTGCTTCGAGTCTAGAAAGTGATTCTTCAGAGCCTGCAGACAAACCCATTCTAGTATCAATAACTTCGACCCCATCTATCGCCACATCTATTCCTGAATGATTGATGACTAACTCAAACCCATTACGAGAAGCATAATTTTGAATCATTTCTCTAATTGATTTTAGTTCTTCTAAATCCCAATCTCCAGTCACAGGTATATCGTAATGAGCTGCGGGCCAAATGTCCTCCAACTCTCTTGGCACCAATCCTAATGGAGCAGTGACCATGACTTGGTGTACCCCTCTAGTATTTATTCTACGTAAGAATCTCCTATGAGACTGTGAGAGGCGGTAAGGTTTCTGTGCAGAACAGGGCAGTAATACTAGGACTTTGGATTGATGTTCGGGCGGAGTATGCTCATTTGCGACTTTACGTTTCCATTCATTAATCAATGGATCATTTCTACTGCTATAGGAATAGCATCTGAGCCTACGACCAATTTCTACGTTACTGGCTAATCCTACAGAACCAGGATTTTCTATTGCTCTTTCACTCATTATTGAATCATGGCGTCGTAAACGTTCAACTGATCTTGGGCTAGAAAGAACCTGACACTCTACCAATTCACGTAAGGTTCCATTTCGAATTGCCGTTCTAGTCGAAGATAGGGCGCGAACCCAAGCATCAATCTGAGTTTGCATTTCAGCAGACTCACCAGTTGAATTATCGACTTCGCGTGGACCATTTTCACTGAGAATAACTCCTCTTGATGTAGCCTCACGCGACCTAGATAAATCGAATAAATCTACTCCCATCCAACTCAATAATGCACAATTATCTGGTCCAGCAATACCAGGAGTCCAAATCAATGAATTGGGAAATCTATTACGTATCGAATCAACCGCCTGAATAAGTTTACCTGGCCTCTCCGCTAACTGAGGAGCATCAATTAACGCAACTACAGAGGGCTCAACATCATCATCTAACAAAGAAAAATCATGGTGAAGAGACTGCCATGAAACTGGTAATAATTGATTTCCTGCTGATTTCGTACCGCTATCTGATTCAACTAGACTTGATGGCAGGATTAACCCCTCTTCTGCCGCCCATGTCTCTAGACCATCAAATGGAAAACAAATATTTGCACGAGTTTTCATCAATAAAGTTGCAGGAATTATTGAATTGTCCCTAGAAACACAAAAAGGAGCTATTTCAATAGGTAATTCTGGGTCATGTGGAGTGATTACTAGAGCAGGAGTCCAAGATAATGGTGCTTTCCTGTCACCTAGAGCAAAAAGACGGGTAAAACGCTGTCTTGCGATAACCCCGCGGGCAAGAGGACGCTCACTCATAGGGCCCGCTAGTGATGCGGTTCGCTTGAAGCATTCTAATGTGGAGTGTTGTCGGCCAGATGTGCGAGAAGTCCGAGCGGGCCTATTGGCTGGTCTCATAGCGCTGGCTGCGCTCAGCGCTGCCGTCAGTGCTGACGAAGACCCAGTGGTGGTACTCTGGAACGAGTCGTTCAGCACCACTGGGCCAGTCTGGATTCAGGTTGAATGCATGAAGGTTAGTTGTCCAGAAATGGAACTCGTTGTTCTGACTGACGGAATCGAGCAGAGTCACGAGAACCCTCATCTCGTAGAATGGTCGAACTGGGTGGACGGAAACTTGTCCTGGAGACTGATAGTTGAATCCGGAACGGAGCAATCAGACGTGCAAATAGAAGTGATACTCAGCAGAATGGACGAATGGACTGAATACGAGGACCTGCCTAACATCGTCCCGCCTCCTGGAGGTCAAGGAAATTATCCAACGATAGACACTGCTTCGCCGTGCCAAATGCACTTCTGCAACGTAATCGATCTCGTCTCCGAGGGCGTTATGTACGTTGGGGCATTCGAAAATGAGAGTGACAAAGACTCCGTTATGATCACAGGTGACCCTGGTGATGTAATCCTTCTCAACAGCCTGAGGGGAGCGAGTGATGTAAGCATCGAAATCTGGCACAGAGGTACTGATTCCAAGTCGCTCGTTAACACCCTCGAGAGGGCCGATATGGAGTATTATTTTGAGTATCCAGTCGAAGGAGAGTTGTGGATACGCCTGATTCACTCGGCCGAGGAAGGCTACTTACCGTACGAGTTCGAGATCATCCGCTACGATGATGAAACCGAAGCCCCAAACGGAGGGGAGTTGAGTAACCCGTGGAATCATGGCGAGGCCATGCCCTTCTACGGAGACTCGTCTCCACTCTACTATGGGCACATTGCTGGTTCGGACTCGCAAGGCGATTCACTACTCATCGTCTCCGGAGCCAAGATGCACCTCTTTCTACAATGCTCGTTCACTGATGATGTCGAAGTAGAAGTCAGTCTGCACCAGATGGATGGCACGACTCAGGCAGTGGAGAGTGATTGTGATGGCGTGTTTGAGACTACTGCACACACGGTCTCTGTAGAATTCGGTCTGACAACTCAGGGCGTTACTTCTGCTTGGGCTATCATGCTCAGTTCCCTCGGCCCTAGTGATGGGAATCTAATAGGAGATGCACCTGACTTCTTATGGACTGAATCTGACGATCTAAGTCACTGGCCACTAATTGAATTCAACGTTAGCAACGGTGCAAGTATGCTTGAGGAAGAATTTGTAGATGTATTTGCTTTTGAGGTCACTTCGTCAAATGGTTCTAGCCTACGAATTGATGGAATTAATTCTCAACCAGTAAGTTATCAGATATTGATTCTAGATCAGAATTCTTGGTCTATAATGAATACCTCGAATGGTGGATTGATAGATGCTCCGCAAGGAATTCATGCAATCCGAGTTGAGAAGGTTGGTGAAGCCAGTTTAACCGGTTATTCATTCAATCTAGTCAATGAGGGCGAAATTATTGAAACTGGCCCTGATTTGTTTGTTGATCAATCTAATTTATTCACCAATTTCTATGTATTCATAGGGATATTACTTTTGACACCATTAGCAGTAGTTATTTTCTGGAATCGAAGAGTTTTCTGGGGTGGTGTTAGTGATGTCGAAGTAGAAAAACATGAGATTAGACGTCTTAGACGGCTAAAGGAAAGAATTGCTGAGATGGTAAAACCAGAATCAAATGATGAAGGAGTGATTGAATCCGCACTTCATCAACTAGGAGATAGTCATTGGAAAGCTGTTATTGAAGAGTGGGGGAATCCGATTATTCGTCATAACACAGAAAATGTCGACATTTGTGTTTGGAAAGTAAGGCAAGGTTCAGCAACAATGCTAATTGGAGTAAAAGTTGCTGACACATCCTGGGATATGGCAGCAATGCGAATTCATTCACCCGAAGGATCAAGGGTTTCAATAAAACAAGTTTCACCAAAACACATGTTCCAAAATGAAGAAATTTTCCTTGATAAATTGAAGGCTAAAAGTAGAACATTTCTGCTCCTAACTCTTGAAGGAGAAGCAACTAACATTGGTTTCCAGTTGTCAGGTCTAGTAAATGACGAACCTTTAGCAGCTGTCCCAAATAGAGCAATAGATTGGTCATAATCAAGAACGACGGCGATTTCGCGCCTCGTCAGAAATATCTTGAGTGATGTCAGAGTTACCACTGTCCAAATTCTCTCGCAAATCTGCTAATTGCTTCTTTGTTGCTCGAGAAACTTTCTTTGGCATGGCCAATTTGAGAAGCACCATAACCGACCCTCGACCGTTTCTGCTGCGAATTGCTGGCATTCCCCTTCCAACTACCGTTATTGTTTCACCTGGACTAGAACCTGCTGGGATTTTGATTTTAAGAGAACTTCCATCTAGATGAGGAATCTCTATGTTGGAACCAATTACTAAATCCGCATAATTCACAGGCAAGGCCATTAGTAAATCCGAACCGTCTCGTTCAAACCATTCATGCTGCTCAACTTCAATTTCAATGAATAAATTACCGGGCTCGCCATTTTGAAATTTGGAGGCTTCACCTTGGCCAGCCATCCTAAGTCTAGTTCCAGAGACAATTCCTGGTGGGACTGAAAACTTAACTTTCTTTGTTTGCTTAGAACGCCCCTCCCCTCTACATTTATTGCAAGGATTCTGGATTATTCGACCTTCTCCATTACAAGCGCGACAATCTTGAGTTAATTGTTGATGGAAAGGGCCAATACGTTCTATTCGAGTAATTCTACCTCTACCTTCACATGTTGGGCACTCACGAATCCCATCAGACGTTTCAGAACCACTGCCTGAACAGTTTTCACAATGATTCAAAATGTCGATCTCTATTTCTTCTTCAGTGCCTAAAAAAGCCTGTTCAAAAGTAATTGAGTGGGAAACTAAGAGATCTGCACCACGCGTTGAACGGGTACGGCCACCTCTACCTCCAAAAAGAGAAGAAAAGATACTTTCAAATCCACCCCCAAATAGATCTTCAACGCTAATGTTGACACCCTGAAAGCCACCAGCACCGAATGGTGAGCCACCCGGTCTATTATGCCCAAATCTGTCGTAATTTTGGCGCTCGTCGGGATTAGAGAGAATTGCGTATGCCTCTTGAACCTCTTTGAATTTCTTCTCTGCTTCTGGGTCATCTGGGTTTTTATCGGGATGGAATTTTCTAGCTTTTGAACGGAAAGCATTTTTCAATTCTTTTTCAGTTGCCTTTCGGTCAACTCCAAGAACTTCGTAGTAATCCCGCTTCGTACTCACTGGACCACCTGATGTTCACGGCTTTCGCACCTTTTTTGAACCCCTCGTAAAGTTCAGAGGAAACTTCCACAACTAGTACAATAGGCAGTCCCTGCATTATTGAGGGCTCCACAATCATTACAAGAGTCAACTGATTTTGTTTGGGAAGTTGAGGAAGGAGTAGCCCCCACGTCATCAGTCTTAGAATCCCAATCAAATTGTTTGGAAGATGACGATTTTTTATTTTTCTTAGCGGCTATTTTTTCTGCCTTTTTTGCAGCTTTCTCTGCCTTTTTTGCAGCTTTTTCATCCCTCTTTACTTGCTTTGCGGCATTCTTCTTTTGCTTGGCTAATTGTTTCTGAAGACGTTTTTGAGCACTTACTTCCGCTCTATTACCTATGAATCCTCCAGTTTCTGTAGATTTGAGATTGTCAATTAACTCAGATTCAGCAATCGTAGCCATTCCTTCTACTTTTACATCAATACTCATTTTCTCATCATCTTCTTGTAATTCCAATTCTTCCTGTTCAGTATTCAATTGAGAAATTTTGCCAGAAAGAAGTATTTTCTTTTTTAGAGCCGCACGGCCTTTAGGCTGAATCCTTGATTCGCTTTCTAGACGTTCTAAAGATTCTCTGCCTTTATCCCAGAGGCCTTTATCTTCCATTTGGTACATCTTTCTCTGAGCTTTAATTGCACTTGAACGATGAAATTCATGGTCCTCAACTAATCTGTATCTTCTGAACATTATGAATCCAATAATTAGGGCTACTAGGTGAATAGATGCAAGTACAACCAAATCTTCTTTGATTACATCTTCTAGAGCAGGAATTCCCATTCTAATGGCAATTACTCCCACAGTAGGGGCCACTAAGAGGGCCGCACTCATGAATGGAGAACGCTCAGTCATACCCCGCGCTGTATTGAAAAACGTTTGAATGATTCGTGTCAATGGCTCTTTTTTGCTTCATCAAAAAGAGAGAGGGCGGCCACATAGATGATGGCCTCCTTTCGTCTCAAGCATAGTATGGAAGTATCTATCACCGTGGCTACAACCGTACTGCCACACGAGAATCCGAATAGAGTTGTGGACTCTGTTCTAGCTCTTTTCCCTCAATGGAACTGTGATGAAATTCCTGAAGTCCACGATTTTCCTTCAAAGAGAAATGCTGTAAGACTTGTTGGTCAAGCGCAAACATTGGATGTTATAATTGAAGGTGCAACGAAACAACGTATTCTCGATACAGCACTTGATGCGATGAGCCTGGATTTAGAAGGAGATTCCACAACTTTCTCTCTCTCAAGGCAAGCGGCCCTTGCAAACAAAATTTCTTTTGTTGTAGAAGAAAGACCAATTGGGGGCGTTATGGATGTCACACTTACTGGAAAGGATCTTGGATTATGGATAGAGCAAGAAACATGGCATGATGGTAGACACTATGTCCCAAGACGTGTAGGGGATGAATTATCAATGAATTCTGATGGTTTTCCCAGAGAATGGTTTGACAAACATGGACGAAAAACAATGAATGATACGAATGGAGAAGATGATTAAGGAAATCCATTATTCATCCATTTAGCTATTAGTGGTTCATCTGCAGGCAGCCATTTTACTTGGTCTAATTCATTGGAATTAAGCCAACGTACCTCATCGTGCTCTGTAGGTTGAATTGATTCTGAATCAACACGACCGCAATCCCAGATGTATAGGTTTACTTTACGATCGGAATAATCGTGGGAAAGTGAAGCAACACGATTTTTTGGAAACACAGCAATAGAAAGTTCTTCCAATATTTCACGCTTTAAGGCCTCTATCTCTAATTCTCCACTGTCAATTTTCCCACCTGGAAACTCCCACCAACCACCCCACACATCTTCAGGCGGACGGCGACAGGCTAACATTCGGCCTTCAGAATCATAGAGAAGTGCACCAACCACCTCTAGAGTGGGTCTGACTGCTATAGTTTGAATCACCCTACGAACAACATCAAATTGTCTTTCTAAACTAATATGATTGGCACTTGGAAGATGGGTGAAGATTACAGGAATCATTTGATTATTTCCTGTATCCACATCAACAGATGAGACTGAGTACAGAGTTCTAAAATAAGTCTCATTACAAACATAAGTGCCTGCATCATTACTCCACAAAACGTCGTCATCATGCTCAAATTCTTCGTCTAATAGATGTATAGAAGTCGTTGTTTCTATTGATTCAGAAACACCCTCAATAATCATTCCACTAGCAATCCGCCAAGAATTATCTTTCTCATTGAATTCTGAGTGGTTTTTACCAAATCTCTCAAGTGATATTTTCTCACGCTTACCTGCAAGACCAAGATGGACGATGGCATCCCACTTAGAACCATTTTCAATCATTTGAGAAACAATAGAGGAACCTGCTTCATCGACACTCAATAACATAGTTTCCACATCTATATCATCAAATTCTACACTCTCAAACATAGCTAGAACCTGTTGAGACACATTGACTTGAAAATTAGAAAACGGTGGAAAGGCAGTCACCAACACCCGAGTCATGGCTATTCGCATAACTGTACGTTGTTGGCCTTTACGTGCCCATGTCGTCGTCAGATTCATGCACAACAAGGGTTAGCATGAGGTAATGAGTAGCGAGTTCGTCGTCGAAGTCATCGGCGAGGAAGATGAATCGGATGGTGTGAATCCGTTCAAAGTAGCTAGAGTGATTTGGTACGAAATAAGTGGTGGGATTGGCCCTTGGGGTGCTCTTAGGCCATTGATTGCAATTGTTTTAGCGTTAATCCCATTCCTCTTTATTGGACAACATTTCAATGGACAGCACAGAAAAGCCGCGGGATGGTTTGCAGTTCAATTCCCACTAATTCTGTCTTTAGTGCTATGGCCCATACTCTATATCTGGTCAATAGGAGATGCTTGGTGGGTTTCAAGCAATATAGTTTCGAAATCAGAATCTCTAATTTACTGATTTAATCAAAGATTCAAGGTTTACACACCTGAGTGCTTCTGCATCCTTCTATACCAGCCAGACACGACATTGTGGTTCTCCACTATATCGAATCCATTTAGCCCCTGCATTGACCTAAGGATTCCAAAGTTAGCGTAATCGGCTCCATTAGGCTCATCTTTTCCAAAGAATTCCCCCCTGATAGCTTCTGACATTACATCCAGTTGGTACTGGAGATTCTCACGAGGCTGGCGATCAAACATTTTCGCCCTACTCTTTCCAACCATGCGCATTATGAACCCACCGAGCCACTTATTTATCAAGCGACTACCAAAAGAGAATTTGTCAACTCTAGTAACATAATCAAGAGCTTGGACTGAAGTTCTGTATGATGTATAGATTACCGCGACTATCGACTTGCCTAGGATTTGGTTAGAGAAATCCATCCATCTATCCTGCTCTGGGTCTTCTCCCAATTTCGGAAAAGAATCCGAGTCATTAGAATCGATATAATGAAGGATGTAGTTAGAGTCATTAACCTGAGTGCCATCAATATCAACGAAAATTGGAACCTTTTCCCAATCCGACCACTTCAGTTGGGTCTTGAATGTTGGATCAACTTCGACTTTAGAGTACTTGATACCTCTAGATCCAAGGAGGGCTTTAACCTTGAAACAGAAAGGGCAGGTCTCAAAACAATAGATGGTGGGTAGACCGTCAACAACCCTCTCTGGAACTAGTTTCTCCTGAACGCCCGAAGATATTTTGTTCGCATCAAGATCATCAGCCATGGCAACGCGCCATGATTATTACTTGTGAAGCCATCGAATTGAATATTAGAAACCATCAGGCAAATCCATTGGGCTGAAGAGGTGACCAGGACTAGTGGCTTCAGCCATTTGAGCCCTTAGTCGCATCTCCCAATCTCTGAGTAAGGTCAGGGCTGAAACAAATGGGATCTCAGAGCCATTGATGATTGTCCTAATGATTGTGTCAAGGATATCCATACGATCTTCATCTAAGGCACTTAGCAACTTTTCTAAAGGAAAAGACTCGATTGTAGGCGCTACTCCATCAATTTCTACTGGCCATGGTTCTGCGAGATTTTCAGGCAACATCTCACCACTTTGAGCCGCTGCGGTCTCAAGTGACTCTTTCAGTGCCCGAATATACTTAGAAACTACAAGGGCGACTTCAACCACAGGTAGGCTATATTGTTTGACGAAATTGACCATGTTTTCCTGTAGGAATAATAGTCGTTCCTCTACAGGTTGGTTGGGGCCAGGCATCTCACCCTCGCCATTCATAATGACCCGCGGGAGTTAGTCGAATTAAAGCAATTAGTCACACTTGAAGTACTCGTGTATCATATCTAATTGGAGATGCACCATTGCCCCTTATACCGTCTATTATATCATCTTCAATCTCAAATCGATCATTGTACCAATCTCCATCGGTATCCCATTTGGTAGGGTCAGTTCCATCTGCTATCTGGTCGCCATCAATATCTATCAACCACCATCCAAATACGTACTCTCCAAGTCGCGTATTCGG
>NTJR01000006.1 GCA_002457595.1 Marine Group II euryarchaeote MED-G36 | reverse complement strand
TTAGAATAGCTTTGATTTGTCCCCCAATGGATCTTTCATCAGGGCGAACTCCTGCTAGTCTCTCTCCGTTGAACCATATTCTTCTGTCCGGACCAGGTCCTCCGCATAGGTGCAATATAATGTCGGAATCTCGCCTAATTCCATGCGATACAAAAAGTACAGAATTAATGGCACGGATTAGAACATCCATTCTACCGGAATCACCGGCTAAATCATTTAGATTCAACTTACCCGAACTAGGTGCAAGATGGCCAATAATGGCGAAGCGCCGATTCATACAATCAGCCCATGCCAAGGTCGATGTCATCTACATCCATCATTGACTGCATCTGTCGGCGCATTCTTCGGTCGCCTTTCATCCCCTTCATCATCTTCTTACTTCGATTCCATTGGTTCAGAAGTTCTTTCACATCTTTTTCTGAAGTACCCGAACCTCTTGCAATTCTTCTGATACGCTGTGATTTGAGAAGTTGAGGTTCATCTTTCTCTTCTTGGGTCATGGAATCCATAATTACTCGGTATTTTGCTAGGTTACCTTGCATCTGTTTCTTTTGTCCCGCAGACATTGAACCCATTCCGAACATGCCATCTGGTAGGTGTGAAAGTATACGGTCAACCGTTCCAATTTTGCTCATCATTTCCATTTGAGTATACATGTCTGTAAGGGTGAATCTCCCTGACATCAAACGTTGAGTTAATCGAATTGCTTCTTCTTGGTCAAGGTCTTCAGGTGCTAAATCAATCAGACCTTTGATATCGCCCATTCCTAGAAGTCTTGAGATGAATCTATCTGACTCAAACTTCTCAAGATCCTGAACACGTTCACCTTCTCCGACGAAAACGATAGGAGCTCCTGTTGTTGCTACTGCGCTAAGTGCACCCCCGCCTCGAGCAGTTCCATCGAGTTTAGTAACAATAGTTCCCGTGACTCCTACAAGTTCGTGGAATGTTTGCGCAACTGGTCCTGCGGCCTGTCCTACTTGTGCATCAATAACTAGGAATCTTTCTGTGGCATTTGCGATTTCAGCAATTCGCACAAGTTCGTCCCTTAATTCTTCATCGAGACTATCTCGGCCTGCAGTGTCGATAATCAGAACGTCAGCCGTCCCCACAGCTTTGATTCCGTTACGCACAATCTTAGTAGCATCCTTCTCATCAGGTTCACCATATACTTCAACAGGTGAATCCTCTAACAATTGTTGTAGTTGAGCATAGGCACCAGGGCGATGTACATCGGCTTCAATTACAGCAACTTTGACTCCGTGATGCTTTCTCCACCACTCTGCAATTTTTGCAGTGGTCGTAGTCTTACCTTGTCCATACAAACCAACCATTAGGACGGTTTCATTATGCGGCCTTATTTCTCGTGCAGGTCCTAGTAATCTAACCAATTCCGTGTAAATCAAGTTCATTGCATGAGTTTCGAGTTTTACTCCTGGACGAGCCTCTTCTTCAATCAGACGTCTTTCAATACGTTCTGTAAGCTCTTTTGCTTGACGTACATTGAAATCGGCTTCTAAAAGAGCCCGTCTTAGTGTACGAGATAATTCACGAACAGTTTCCTCGTCAACTTCTCTTTTTCCCCTGAGAAGACCAACCGAACCGAGGATTCGTTGCTTCAGACCCTCAAGTGCCATGTGGTGTGGTGCTATGCGTGTGGTTTGAACGTTATCGGACGTAGAGGGCATGATTCGGTGTACTGTGTTATGTTTTCACCCGTTGGACTGAAATGATACGTGCCTTGGGAGGTTCATGGCAGGAGTGCCACTTCCTATGTTTCAGATGCAGTTAGCATTTGCAATAGGGCTCGCTGGCATTTACTTTGGCTGGCGAGGGGCCATGGCTCGGATGACAGGTTTTTACGATCTTTCAGGTGCATTCAAATCTCTTGTTATTGGTATTATTTCAGGAGCTTTTGCTGCAGCAGCAATAGACGCTCTAATTCTAATTAGCATTCGAAATGAGGAACTTAATATCATTGAGATATCATTCATTGCATTATTGATTGCCATGGCAGAATCTGCATTTACATTATTCCTTTTGGGACGCCCAAAAACAGTAGGTCTGCGGGCCAGTGCTCCTTATGGATGGACGCTCGGATTAGGAATCGGGTCCATGCGTGCAGCTTATCTCAATGTCCGTTTATTTGACGACCAGACGTGGGGCGTAACCGGCTTTGATCCGATTAACGTCCTTGTGGCTTTTCTCATCACAATTACTGCTTGTCTTGGACATGCTATGATAGCAGCTTGGCAAGGCTCGAGAATTGTCGAAAACCAGCGTGGAAGAACTTTCTTCACTTCTTCATTGGCACGGGTTCTACTGATATTAGGTACTGTATTTGCTGTATTTAATCCATTATTGCTTCTTTTAGTAGCTCCTGCAATTCCTTTATTTTGGGAGAAATCACAGAAGGAATGGCTTGCAGATGGGTTGACACCATCTGCTAAGCAAGCATATCGTAGAACGGTTAGAGGATCAAGCCGTCATGCCGATGCAGCAGCAAAAAGAAAACGTGGCCAGAGAGTTAATGAAGAAGAATGAAAACTCTTCTGGAAATTAGCCACTCAGTCCCTCATTGATTGATAAATGGCTTCTGAAGAAGTCATAATTATATCCCCCGTCTAGAGGAATTAGTACAATGCGAGTCATCATAGCTGGTGCTGGTGAAGTTGGAAGAGGTGTTGCCAAGGCTCTCCGAGCAGAAAAAAGACAGGTTGCTTTAGTCGATCCTGACCCTGTAGCGATTAACGAATCTCAATCAATTGATTGTTTACTGATTACTGGAAACGCCCTTTCTCGTGATTCATTATTGAGAGCCGGGATTAATGACGCAGAGATTGTTGTTCTCTGTACCAATAACGACGAGGTCAATCTTCTAGGTTGTGCTTTTGCTAAGCGAGTTTATTCCGAACAAGTTGGTGATAGGGCTACTCGAGGGTTGACAACTATTGCTACAATCCGTGATCCTACTTTACTAGATAAAAATAGAGGTGCAGGTCCGTTAGAAAGATGGACTAGGGCCGATCATGTTGTTTGTGCCTCTGATGATATTGTCAAACAGTTAGCTGCAGGTCTTCTAGCGCCCTCTGTTGAAGAAATACTACCTCTAGGTGACAATGCTTGGATTGCTGTCGCTGAAGTAATGCCAAATTCAGCTTTAATTGGTAAAACTACAGGGGAAGTAGACCAATGGATAGTCAATATCCCTTCTGTTTATGGGATTAAGTCAGGTGAAGATAAAGGTATTTTGGTTAGTGGTAGTGAAGTAATTCAGGAAGGCGATATGTTGTGTTTTGTAGCCCGATCTACTGAAGAGTTCCTAACAATTACAACAGGTTCTGGACTTCAAGATCCAGAGTGGCCTGAATCTCCTTTGGTTGCTATATTCGGCGCTACTAAATTCGGAAAGAAATTGGCGTCTCACTACTTGGAGAGTGGGGCTGAAGTTGTTGTAATAGAACCCGATCTTGATTCCGCAAATGAGTTGGTGGGCTCAACTACAGGCAATAGTAAACGTCTAGATGTGATTCATGGTGATCCTCAAGATGAAGAACTCCTTAGGGAATTAAGTATAGATACGTATGATGTTGCAATAGCTGCTCTAAAAGACGATAATTTGAACATAGCTATTTCTATGCGAGCCAAGGATAAGGGAGTTGCTCGAACAGGATTGATTCTCAAAGACAGAGCACTTGTTGAGGCAGTTCAGAGAATAGGTTTGACGCGTCCTGTTAGTAGAAGGCATGTCACTGTCATTTCAATATTGAAGTCAATCCACATGAATGTCCCTGGTGCTTACCAAGTTATCCCACAGCTCCCAGATATCATTTCGATTTCCGCCGCCATCAGTCATCAATCCTATTTTATTGGTCGTACTATTCAGGAGGCGGAGAAAAAACTAGGTTGCAGGATTGTCATGGTTGAGAAAGAAGATGATTCTGGAATTATCCAAATTCTAAATCCCTCAGATGTGGATATATTAAATGCGGGCGATAAAGTACTTGTTTTCCTTAAACGTGATGACATGAAATATGTGGAGAAAACTCTGGGGAGTTGAACGATGCGCTGGGACGTAATCGGCCTCGTAATCGGCTGGACGCTACGAATTTTCTCCATTCCTTTGGCTGTCGTAGGAGCATATTCGATTTATTCTGATGGATGGGATTATGCTCTGAACACCTATGCAATCGCGTTATTAATCGCCTTTGGGTTGAGTCAGTGGTTATTTTCTAAGTCATCTGGTTTCGAAGTAAGCAGCAGAGTAAGGGATAGGGAAGCATTCGCAGCGGTGGCGCTTGGATGGCCTCCGGTAGTTTTGCTGGGGGCAATTCCTTTCTGGCTAGGTGGCATGTTCTACGGCCCGTTCGAGTTCATAGCCGATGAAGCGACATTTATCGAAATGATGAGCGGGGCTTTACACGCTTGGTTCGAATCGATGTCAGGATTCACAACTACTGGCGCATCCATAATTGATTCTTCAACTAGCCCAGTTTGTTCCGGAGAATTTGACGGAGATTGTGTGGGCAGTCAGAAGAGCAGTCTGCTACTTTGGCGCTCATTGTCACAGTGGATTGGTGGAATGGGAGTAATTATGCTAGGTTTGCTAATTTTCTCTAAGGCTCTAGGTGGAGGGATGGCTCTCGCGAGAGCGGAATTGACTGGTCCAACCGTATCTAATCTGAGTACTACCTTGGAGGGAACCGCTCGCAAACTTTGGGCAATTTACATCATTCTGACAGTAATCGAAGGTTTACTGCTCTACCAATTTACAGACATGGGATCTTTTGACGCTTTGAATTATGCCTTGACTACGATGCCATCTGGTGGCTTTGGAACCAGTGATATGGGGATTATGGCTTTTGATGATTCATTGATTGAATCCATAATCATGGTTTTTATGATACTTACTTGCATCAATTTCAGTCTCCTATATTTTGCAATTTCAGGAAGGTGGAGTGAGGTTTGGAAGGACGAAGAGCTCCGCACATATCTGCTAATTATATTCGTCGCTTGGCTTGCTATGGCATTCAACCTCAGTAGAGCCACAGATTACTCTCTGACAGAATCTATACGCCACTCATTATTCCAGTCTATTTCGATATCAAGTACTGGATATTCAAGTGCAAATTTCTCTGAATGGCCAGTCTTCAGCCAATTTGTTCTCCTTTTATTGATGATAATTGGAGCTAGTGCTGGTTCAACTGGTGGTGGACTGAAGGTACTTAGGATACGTATCGCCTTCGAATTGGCAAAGCGTGAGGTCATTCGAATCATTCAGCCAAAGAAGGTAATCGCGATTCGTTTTAATGAAAATGTGGTCGACGAGAGACGAATCTGGATTATTCTCGGTATGGTTAGCTCTTGGATGGTTTTGGTGACCGCATCTATGTTGACGATTTCCTTCCTTGAGCCAAACCTGTCTCTAACCGATGTATCTTCCGTATCCATATCTCTATTGGGTAATACGGGTCCAGCATTGGGTTCCTTCGGTCCTGCTAACGCAGCCTCTACATGGTCTGATTTGAATCCGTTATCGATGTTTGTATCGACGATTTTAATGTGGCTCGGGCGTCTTGAACTTCTGACAGTTCTCGTTCTATTACATCCAAGAACTTGGAGTAGTAGCAATTAGAATGAATCTAGAGAAAATTGAGTTCCTGTGTCATCTGATGTTTGAGGGCTAGACTCCTCCTTTTGGATATGATTTTCATTTTTTCCTTGTGGTTCAAAAACCTCATCCATTATTGTATTTCCAACAGCATCATCAAATGCCTTGAGAATTATTTTTGCTTCTTTTCTGGATTTTGGAATTCCATGCAGAGCTAGATGTTCTTCTCCAGATAGATTCAGTCTCATTGCTAAAGAGAAGTTGTTTGGTTCACCACCTAACTCTTTATCATGAACAGCTAGAATATTAGGCCACAAATCTTCTCTCACAGATGCCTTACTTGAGCCTAAATTCTCAGCCATCTTCTCTATTACACTAGCTGTTCTCCAAGCCTCATTACCTCTTCTTAGGAAATTAGGGTATGCGATGTATTGGTCAGATGCCGGGTCCTTGAGATCTCCTGAAACTGCAGCTTGAGATGTTAGAACAGACCCCCAATACCATGAACGATAGGCTCTATTTGTGAACTTAGTAGCCAATGCTCTATCTGCAAGAAGCATGGCATTGGATATCTCTGATAGGGTTTTGCCCGCAAAAACAGATTGGTTATTCCATGCAAACCAAGCAAGCATTTCATCAGGGTCTTTATCTGAATTCATAAGTAATTGATTTGCCTCTTTTCCAGATCTTGATTTGTATACCTCTCTTAGTGCCTTAAACACATCAATCTGAGAATCCCTTTCTGAAATTTCCGACAAAGATTTTACTGTGGTTAGATCAATATTCTTATCTGAATTAGCACAAACAGCCTGTAGATCTCTAATTAATGCCCTTAAATCACCAGGATTCCCTTCAATTAATGCTTCTACTGCCTCTGGGTCCATCGAATATCCTTCACCATCGAGAACTCTATGACAAATTCTACGCATATGCAATTTTCCGACTCTCTTGAATTGAATATTCTCAGCCATTCTCATAACACGGTCTCGATTACTACGCCAACTCCCTCCACTACCCCACAGCCTCATTGGATCATTACATGTCATTATGACCGGTTGTTCAGTATTTTTGAGTAAATTAAGTAATTCCGCTTTGCCCCCGGAGTCTCCTCTAATAGTGGCGGCTTCCTCTTCCTCTGGCGATAATATTTTGTTGATTTTTTCTTCTGAAATTTGTCGAAAACCGCCAGATAGATGGTCAACTTCATCCAATAAAATTACAGTTTTTGAATCCTTTTCTCTGCCACTTGCAAAAGCATCGAGTGATATGTGCTGACTTCCACGAGTCGCAGCACGTCTTATTGATGCAGCATTTCTTTCTTCGGAAGCATTGAGTTCAATGATGGTCCAGCCCCTCTCTTTCGCGACTGCTTTAGCCAGGGTTGTTTTACCTACACCAGGAGGTCCAGATAATAACAATCCACGTTTTTCAGGATTTGTTCCTTTCGTCCAGCGGTCAAGCCATTGACTAATTCTGCGTAATTGTGAGTCGTTTCCCTCCATTTCAGACATCTTCATCGGACGATATTTTTCCGTCCAATCCTCAATGCCTTGTGTTGCACTCACAAGTGTCTCTAATCATGGAGCCTCATGAAGATTGGCTAGAACAGTGAGTGCATCGTGCCGGCTAATAGATTCGAAATGATTTCATCAACAAAAGCTCTTACTTGGACTTGGTCATCTCTTCTTCTAATTGTCACACTTCCATCTTCAAGGGACGTGTGGTCGATTGTAAGTGCCCAAGGTACACCTATCTCATCGGCTCTAGCGTATCGTCGTCCAATTGACTTGCTTGAATCCATTTCTGCACTTCTGTGTGGTAAGGAATTGATTGCCTTGGTAATTTCACTTGCCAATTCTCCCATTCCGTCTTTATCAAATAATGGTAAGACAACACAATCAACACTAGAAATTCCTTCAGGAAGTCGAAGGAATGTGTAGTCTTCACCTTCCTTTTTAGATTCTTGATATGAGTGATCTAAAATGTGCCAAATTATTCTATCAATTCCAAATGCAGGTTCTATTACATGTGGAGTAAACCATTCTCCACTGACATTGACTACTTCTTTTCTTCTCTCAACCATATTTTCATCTATTGAAACAACATTTCCGTTCGATAGTGTAAGCTTAAATGGGAAAAATTCTGGAATATCCGAAAGTTCCTCTAGAGCTGATGTGACTAGACCAGCCTCACCTCTAAAATAAGGTCCGATGACAGAACCAATTGCAGTGAGACGGTCTATTTTTTGACTTCTTGGAACTGAGAATTGTCTCCATGCCCTAAGTCCTTTGGAGTTAGATTTTTTCTCATGACTTAACAAATCATGACAGGTTCGATTTGCGATTCCAACGCATTCAATCCAACCATGTTCTCCATAAATTTCACAATCCCAACAATCTTCTGCGTAGTGAGCCATTTCTGTACTTGCATGCTGGCGAAATCTTATCCTTTCAGGATCAATCCCGACATTAACAAGAAAATCCCATGTGCGTGCTAAAAACCAAGCAACTGTAGGGTGTCTGACAATCCCCGAATCTAAAGCCGCTCCAAACCCCATTCTTGTTTCTCCTGAATGAGGTCCATCGGGGTCTGGAACCAGTAAGACGATTTCTGTTCTTCTGTTTAGGTCGTCAGCAGGTGGTTTTTCGGGATCTATGAAATACTCTAACTCTGCCATATTAAATTCTCGTAATCTAATCATACCTTGTCTGGGACTAATTTCATTTCGGTATCCTTTACCCGTTTGAATCGCCCCGAAAGGTAATTTTTGTCTAAAATGCCTGTATAGGGCAGGGAATAGCATGAACATTCCTTGAGCGGTTTCAGGGCGCATGTAGGCAGTCCTTCCTGCACTCATTGCACCAATTTTAGTACTAAACATTAGATTCATTGGCTTGGCAGGAGTCCAAGTATTTTCTGAGCAATTGGGGCAATTAGCACCATTTCCTAGTAACTTGTCAATTTCTTCAGCGGATAAGGAATCAGCATTAGGGTATTGTTCTTCAACAAGGTGGTCAGCTCTGAATATGGAATTGCATGATTTGCATTCAGTCATTAGGTCATTAAATTCACCAACATGGCCACTAGCAATTAACACAGTTTCTGGCGTTACAGTTGGCGAGTCTATCTCAACTATATCTCCATGACTAAGCCAATGGTCAACCCAACTTTGTACAACTCTTCTTCTGATGGATGCACCCACGGGTCCGTAATCAATTAGACCTGATACTCCACCATAAATTTCGAAGGCTGGAAGTATTATCCCTCGTCGCCTAAGCATCGAGGTGAGCCTATCCATCCGGCCTTCATCAGACATCGTAACATGGTTGCGATTAGTTCCTATCTTTCAAACCATCCTCAATAAATTGTGACAGAACAATAATCCTCTATATTGTGGACTTTGCCAAATTAAGTATGATATTGACATATATTCATATGTCCCTTTCAGTATTATCTATTAATTGAAGGAGCGAAGTATTCATTTACGGCATCGACGCGCTCTATCTCCGTAGTATGAGGCGAACTAATGCCTAGAATAGAGTATATTGAAGATCCTTGGGAAACTGAGCAGCTTTTAGAGCGTCTTAGTCCGCCAGTTAGAAATTGGTTTAAAGACAAGTTTCCCGACTTCACAGACCCTCAAAAACTTGCGATACCAAGAATATTGAATGGAGAGCATATTCTGCTTTGTTCTCCTACAGGTTCCGGAAAAACTCTCACTGCCTTTCTTTCAATAATTGATGACCTTGTTAGGAGGTCGCTGGATGGTACTCTTGAAAGTAAATCGGTGCAGTGCGTCTATATTTCTCCAATAAAGGCTCTTGCTAATGATATTCAAAAGAATCTCATAGGTCCACTTACGGAAATCCGAGAGAAGTATTTACCAGGTCGAGCGAAAGAAATCAAGGTTGGACTAAGAACGGGTGACACACCACAGAAAGAGCGTCAAAGGATGCTCCGCAATCCTCCTCATATTCTAATCACTACTCCTGAATCATTGGCTCTAGCTCTTGCCTCCAAACACTTCAGGCCGCTTCTAAATAATCTGAAATGGATGATTATGGATGAATTGCATTCATTGGTCCCAACTAAAAGGGGAACTCATCTATCTTTGAGTCTAGCCTTAATGGACACAGTAATTGAGTCTGATGTTCAAAGAATAGGGATATCTGCCACGATGGAGCCTCTTGAGGCGGTTGCTGAATTCTTGGTGGCTAGTGATACTAGAGAGAGTGATTCAGAGCCTCAAAGTGTTTCAATTGCTAAAGTATCGGGTTCTAGAGAACTAGATTTAGATATTATTTTACCAACTCCAAGATTTTCATCACTCCCTGTCAAGGATATTCTTGAGCATAATGTTGACCGAATTAAAGAGATAGTAGAAGCTCACACAACAACTCTAGTTTTCGTTAATACGCGTCAAATGACTGAAACTGTTGTTCAGAAACTGAAAATTGCCGGTACAGAAGGTGTCGAGGGTCATCATGGTTCGATGGATAAATCAATTCGTTTGGATGTCGAACAACGTCTCAAGAACGGCCGTCTTCGTTGTGTAGTGTCTTCCTCCAGTCTTGAAATGGGTATTGATATTGGTTCTGTTGATTGCGTCGTCCAGGTAGGCAGCCCGGGTTCAATAGCGACGGCACTCCAAAGAATCGGTCGTGCTGGTCACCAGGTAGGAGGATTGCCTCGGGCTCGATTTTTACCTACTTCACCTCAAGATCTTCTAGAAGTAGTTGCACTTCAAAATGGGATTCTAAGGGGTTCAATGGATCTTCTCAAATTCCCTCAGAATGGTCTTGATGTGCTTGCCCAATTTATGATAGGATTGACAATCATCAGAGAATGGGATATCGATGAAGGGTATGAGTTAGTAACTGCAGCATGGCCGTATAGAAATCTTCCTTATGATGATTATATCGAAGTCCTAGATCTTCTTGAAGAAGAGCGAAGAGTTTGGGTTGATTGGGAAGAGAATAGATTCGGGAAACGTGGTTATGCTCAAATGATATATTACACTAATGTTGGAACTATTGCTCCGGACAATAACTACCTTGTTTTCACTTCGGATGGAACTATGGTCGGTCAACTATCTAGTGGATTCGTAGCAAGTATGCGGAATGGTGATGTCTTCCTCCTTGGAGGTTCAACATATCGTGTTTCCACCATTCAAGGTACACGTGTAAATGTCACTCCTGCTACAGGATACCGACCTACAATACCTTCTTGGGCAGGCGAAGCAAACAGTCGCTCTAATGAATTGAGTTACGAGGTTCTTGATATTCTAGAACACGCATCAACAATGAATCGTATGAATTTTGATGTTAGGACATTATTGACTGATGTATACAAACTTAACAAACCAGTTTCCAATGCCTTAGCGAACTATCTCGACGAACATTGTGCAACAACGTTCCAAGTTCCTTCGCGCGATCGAATTCTAATTGAACAGGTTGTAACTTCACCCTTGCCAACGTATATTGTCACTACGTGCCGAGGAAGGGCATTCAATTTAGCACTGGGTTATCTATTCGCTGGAATTGCAGTTCGAGATAACATCATTGTAAATGAAATATCTTTTGATGAAAATGGCTTCATGATAAAACTCAGTCATGAGGTGGAAATTAAGAAGATTCCTGAGTTATTCAAGGATGATTCAAGTAGAGAAGTTCTGAAAAGATATATGCTTGATTCACAACTTTTTGCGAAAAGATTCCGAGAGGTTTTTAGCCGAAGCATGCTAAATCCGCGAAGAATTGGTGCTGATGAAGTCAGTCCTAAGCAATTCCAGAATAGAGCGGAACAAATTCTTAGGGCACATCGTCAGATGGAAGAGTCAGTCGTCATTCGTGAGGCAATGAATGAGATAATGAATTCGGATTTGGAAATGGAGCAATTAGCCGATTTCATAGGACGTATGGATTCAGAGGATGTCCGCTTAGTCCATCGGAAAGTGAAGATGCCTTCTCCTCTAGGAATGACTCTATTCATGTCTTCTTTCGAGGATTTGTTGAGTCTAAGAACTCGTGCTTATCTGATTAAAGATATAGATCCTGAAATCCTCCGTCGTCTACTCGGTGCGCGTTCTTTAGCAACCGACTTAGATAGGGAGAGATTAGCCAAGTATTACCAAGATAAAGTAGCTGTTCCTAATTCAGCCACAGGGCTGTTAAGACTCATGGATATGGGGGGGGGTCTTGAAAAATCTCTTACTCATCCCTTGTATAGTGAGAAACTCAAATCTATCGGTTTTGATAATTTACGAGGTTGGGTGCATGAATTAGCCGAACGTGGTCTAATAACCAAGGTGCGAAACACGGGTCATTCTAAGATTGATGATAAATGGTTCTCCGAAAGGATGGCAGGAGTTCATGGGACTTTAGGTTGCCTTGCAGTTTCTGGCGCTTCCGAGATGGAAGATCTTAGAGAATTGTACACTGGGGGTTTGACCTATGAGATGGGTGTCAATTTTTCAAATGGGATTCCATCAAAATGGAAAGAGACTTATCTTTCAGATCCTATAGATTGTCTCCGCTTGAAGTTAATCGATATGCTTGGTTCTGAAGGGCCTCGAAAGTTAGAGGACTTAGTTGAAAGATTGCCATTCCCTAAAGGTCAGGTTGAAGCAGTCCTTCAAGAACTAGAAATGAGAAATCTGGTTTCAATAGGATTTTTCACTCAAACAGAGGATGGAGAATACATTCTACGAGTTGATGAATACCGAATCACAGGAGGCCAGGTCGAAGTTGTGGATTACCGAACTCTTCAGACGCATATTCTCCACAAATCGTTTCGTAAATTTGACGAACCTGCAGATGCAATCCGAAATTTATTGTTAGTTCAAAGACGCGACGAGATGCTTCATCGAGTCAAGGATTATCGATTTCGAGATTGGAAAGACATCAAGCATGATCAAGATATCATCAATGGTAGATTGTTGCACAACAGGGTTGGTTATACAATGGAGGACCAAATACCACTTGTTCTAGGGCTTCGTGGAGATCCTTGGCTTGGTTCTTTAGAAGAAGAACTAATTGAGAAAATTCCGAAGGAGGGAATGAGTCGAGCAGAATTATTCGAAGGTTATCCAAAAGGCAAGGACAATCAACACATTCAACGTTCATTGAAAAGTGCCTTGGGGAATCTTGAAAGACAACTTTTGATAGGTAAGAAGTATGTTCAATTACCAAACCGCAAACGCTCTCTTGCGATATTCCATAGGATTCATGAGCGCGTCAAACCGATGAAATTTGATGAAGCAGTGAAGTCGTTAATAGAAAGAATTGGTCCAGTGCGACTACACACACTACGATTCTTTGTTTCTCGTCCCGTGGAAGAGTTAGCGGAAACTCTACGAGATTTAGAGAACTCTGGAAAAATTGTTCGCGTAGTCGCTCTTCAACCAGATCCAACTGATTATTATTCTAGTCACGGAGATGCTGAAGAGTTGCTATCTCCTATGGCAGAAGATCGCACAATGCGTATCCTTTCTCAATCAGATCCATTCTGTTCCCGATTCATTCATGAAGTACGACTAATATTGAAACAGGGTTGGTATCATCCTGTATTCAAAGGAGTTGATCCAGTTGGGCGGATTCTTATGTTCGTTGTCAATGATTACTTAGAAATTAAAGATATCAATATCCCGCATTCTTACCTTGATGAGTTCAAAGTTACATTTAACGAATTATTAGAGAATTACCGCGACCGCCTCGTGGATGTTTCTGTAATTCATGCATTCAATGGAGTACCTGTTCATGATTGCGACGAGAATGTCCAACAGATTCTTTCCGACCTTGGTTTCGAATCAATGGGGGATGGTGATAGATATATCCGTGGCGGAGTAGTTCAACCAATGCCACGTAAACAAATAAATCGTAGTATATTCCACCATCATTCTCTCCATCAAAAAAGCCGTCATGAGAATGAAACCATGGCTCTTGAACATCTAAATGAATTAAGAGATGATTTTGCATTACGTGGTCGTTGTGAAATGTATCGCGTTGACTTAAAGTCAATGGCAGCCGCCCATAGACTCCATCAAGGAACAAATCTTCGTGGGCACTTAGTTTGGGCTCGAATGTCTCATTTCCAAAAACTTTTGACTATACGAAATGTTTCAGCCCCCGAAGAAGATGAAGATATCTTACAGTTCTTCAGAGAACATCACGACCCCACTATATTTATGGAAAGATATGCCATGAAAAGAGCTGAATTCCGTAAATTAATTTCTCCACTAATGAGGAGTGGACATCTTATCCAAGATTACAGAGGCGGATTCAAGACTGTGGAGCCGATTAGAAACTCAGATTTGTGGGAAATCAAACGAGATTACCTAAGAGATTTAGTTAAGGATTATCCAGTCATTACTCTAAAGCAAGTTGAGAGATTGGCTGGTTCACCTTTCTCTGCTGAAGAAATTAGTGATGTGATGAGAGAATTTGAAGATGATGGAACTCTAATCAAAGGATTCCTCGTCGATGATATGCATGACGTCTGTTGGGGACGTCTTGACTTACTTGATGAATCCAATTCATTATCTCGTTCAAGAGATCTCGTAATTCCTCCTTCTGATCCGTTAATACACTATTATGGTAGTCTTCTTAGAGAGAGATTCGGTTATGGTTCCGCTTACCTTGTTTTCCATCGTGAGGAGCCTGTTGCTGCATTCAAGGCAAATACGCGTGAAGGTGTGATTCATATTACTGATTTTGTCGGCGACTCGGACCTCGAGAAAGAGGCTTTACGTGTAATGAAAGAATTTGCATGGGAGCATGATATGCCATTGAAAGGTAAATTCTATGAGAGACTTAGAACACGATAATCAATTCACAGAATCAGATTCATCTTTTCTTTGCTTTAGGGGTAGTAATCGCATAATGTGATTATGCATTTCAGGTAGTAAATCAAACAAAGCAATAGCCATCAAAAACATTGCAAACAAACTCGCCACTTTTGCCGCATAACTATGTGCAAAATCAAACATACCAATGCCTCCAATCGCCCAATTCGAGTATGTATCTGTTAGCCAAACAATCCCTGCATTTCTGAATGTATTCAATACATGTATAGTTGGTATTGCAATCATTAATCCTCTTAATCTTCTATTCCATGGTACAGAGCGAAGAGCACAAATTGCTCCAACAAAAATTATCATTGATTGAAGTCCTGAGCAACTTAGAATGAAACTAATGTTGGCTTCTTCACCATTAGAATGATACATAGGAACAAAGAATCCACTCTCCCCCAATGGCTGAGTCAGTAAGAACAAATTTCCCTCCCAGTCTGAAAGAGATACCTCCCCTCCTCCTTCAAGGCTAACCATCATCTCTCCTATTGAATAAGACCCCAATCCAGCAAATTCTAGCATCCATTCGGCACTATGTGCTGTGAATAGAACAAGGCCAATATTGAGATACGGGATTAAATAGACAATATGGTAAGGGATTATTGACCAAGCAACCATTCCTCTAAACCAAATTAATGATTCATCAGTAGACTTCTTTTGAATTTCTATTATTGCAAGAACTATGCCTCCAGGAAGTGCCGCTGCAGTCATTAAAATTAACACGGGGTCTTCAATTTTGATGTAATAAGATGACTGAAGGTATACAAAGAGGCCAAGTAGAATCCATCCTGGTGCTGCAATATTAGCACCTCTTGGCTTTTCTGCATCTCTAAAAGAGATGGCGAGAAGTACCATTCCTAATATCCCTAAAACTAATCTTACTGACTCGCTACTAATGTCAAGTAACTCTGCAATAGTGGCAATAGCGGCACTAATGGGCTCCTGCATTATTACGACTCGGGCCATTAACTCGTAAATAGGATGCCGTCTCCGGTTCGTCCTGAGGTGCAGGTGATGGGTTTCGACTTTGAGTCGTTTACAGATTCGTATATAGATGATCTACAGCGCACCCTAAGTCAAGTTTCTCGCAGCGATATCGAGGCACTGTGGTCTGAAGTTGAGGACGTTGGTACACGGGGTGGAAGCATTCACATGATTGGTAATGGAGGTAGTGCCGCTACCCCCTCTCACAGTGCTGGTGATTGGAGTAAAGAACTCAAAATCCGCACAATTGCTCATACTGACAATATTTCTTCCTTTACAGCCTGGGCAAACGATACTGATTATGCCAATGTATTTGCAGGCCAACTTTCGACTTTTGCTAAAGAAGGAGATCTTGTTATTGCCTACTCAGGTTCCGGTAATTCATCCAATGTTTTGAACGGCATCAAGACAGCTATTTCCGCTGGTTGCCGAACAGCAGCAGTTACTGGAAATTACAATGATGGTGCTGGTGGCCAATTAGTAGGTCTAGTCGATGTGGCAGTCGTAGTTCCTACTCAATCCATGGAAAGAATCGAAGATTTACAGTTGATTATCAATCATATTGTTAAGGAAGCATCGAAGGCCAAGCGTGGATTGTGATTGCCATGTTAGAGCCACACCGTGATGGTGCGGCGCTTAATGACAAATTACTATTGCAACCACTACCTAATGGAATTAATTGGTTGGGTAAAATAGCTTATCTAGATCGCGATGGAGTCATTAATTTGGGTTCTGAGAATTATGTTAATTCTCCTGATGAAGTAGTTTTACTATCCGATGCTGCCAAGTCTATTGGGAGATTAAGAAGAGATGGATTTCGAATTGTAGTAGTTACTAATCAATCACCTGTGGGGAGAGGTCTTTGGGATGCAAATAATTTACACGAAATTCACAAAGAAATTAGAAAATTACTTCTCGAACAAGATTCAGATGCAATATTAGATCTGGTTCTTTATTCTCCTTATGCGCCCTGGGAAGGTGCTTGGTCTCGCAAGCCAAATCCTGGCATGTTAGAAGCCGGGCGCCAATTGATAGAGGCAGCTGAACGGAATCTACAATTTGAAAACTTTAGCATTTTGTATGACAGAGACTGGACAGATAGGCCAGATGAGTCCAATTCAGTTATGGTTGGTGATAGAGGTGTTGATATGGGCGCTGCCTCAGAATTTGGTGTTCTTGGTTTACGTTGTGATTCCAATTTAGGAGTATCGGATGTTATTGAAACAATACTGGGGGGTGTCGCGTGAGCGACACCGATAACACAAAGGTCGTCCGTATTGGATTGGACGACACGGATCATACAGAATATGCTTGTACTACTGAACACTTTGATCGTTTATTACAGGTTTTATTAGAAAATATTCCTTCTTTCGAAATCATTGAACGTAGACTTGTTCGTTTATGGCCATTCGCTCCTGAACGGACACGTGGTAATGCTGCATTGGGTGCTATTTGTTCAGTAAATTCTAATTCTTTTTCACTCTTCGAATCTATAATTTGTAATTTCTTTGATGAACTTTGTAACGAAATTAAATCTTATTGCCCTACTAGCGGGGATTCACCAAACCCTTGCCTTGTTTACACAACTAACGAATTCCCTCCTGATTGGTATTGGTCTTCAGTACGTCAAATGGTTGCGCCATCTTCTCGAATCAATGACTTGTCCAAGTTCACTGATACTACTATTCGTTTTCCTGAAGGTAAAACTGGGATTGTCGGGGCTTCTGCAGCGATTTCTTGGGAATCAAATGATAATTCTACATGGGAATTGATATCTTGGCGGGATGTGGAGTTAATTGGCTCTGAGCGAGGAATTTCTGCTTCCGTCATCCAATCTCTTTCTGATAAATTCCCAACAACTTTCGCAAATAGAGACCCCACAACTGGCCGTACTCTAATTTCACCTCGAACAAACTGTCCAGTACTATACGGAATCCGTGGAGATGATGCTGATGAATTAGTAAAAGCTCATGAATGGTTACAAAGTCATGATTCAGTCGAGTCATCTGATAGGTTTGCATTACATCGAACTAATCAGGTATCTGATGATCATGTTGTAGGGTACTATGAATCTGTGGTTTTGAATTCGCCTCTAGAAATTCAAGGTGGTCATGCGAGCGTTCCTATTATCAAAGATAATCAACACTCAACTATTGTTGCATTTGCAGAATCGGGTGGTGTAAATCAATTACTTAGAAGTTTGAAGCCTGGTGACGTTATCCATTGGGTAGGGCTTCTTTCGCCAGATGGAGATTACCATTTAGAGAGGTTGAAGTTAGTTAATGCAACACCAAGACTTTCTTCTCGGCCTCTTTGTTGTGGGAAGAGTATGAGGAGTGCTGGTAATGAGCAACCTCTCAGATGTTTGGTTTGTGGGAATTCTATTGAAAAGGCATGGTTAATTCAACAAAAAACCGATTACAAGCCCCCTCAAAATGGGTGGGTAGAGCCATCTCCTTCTAATCGCAGACATCTTGCTAAACCACTCCATAGAGGTATCCCAACTCCTGCTAAGAGTCAATAATGGAGCCGCTATGGCGATACATGGCTATTGAATGGGAGACTATTTTTCAGTGGCTCCTTTCGTTTTCGGCACTAATTTTGGTTTGGTTGATTCTTCGCCTTCGTCAGAAAAGAATTATTGCATCTTTATCTAATATTGAGCATTATAGTGGTGAAGCAAGAGATCCTGAACAATTAATGCGCCTCGATGACGAAGCGTTGACGGAATTGAGTCAATTATTAGAAGATGAAAACGTTAATTGGGAAAATTAGCTAATGAAAACCCATTATTATCTAATTTCAGTTCTATCTCTTTCGTTCCATCAATTATGATACGAGTATCTTGCAAATCATCTTTCATTAGTAACCAAACTTGCCTTAAATTAGTTAATTCCCCTCCTCTGCTCTGCCAATTCATTCCTTCATTTGAGGGATTTTCATAAGCCTTTGAAATAAACAGAACTCGAGTACTATTTGTGCTATCAATTATCATTTTCATTGCTTCAAAATCTGAAGAGGGAACTCTACCCTGCGAAGGGCACCAATCATCAACGACAACAAGGTCATCTTTTGTTAAATGGGACAATAGAGGTTTCATCTCTTTTGTTTTTATCAATAAATTCTCGCCAAATTCAATTGCATAGAATTTCTCTAGTTTTGAATTATCTAAGTCTGAAAAAATTTGTGACATTCTTTCTCCATTTGGAATAGTTCTGCCAAACCAAACAATGCGAGATTTTTCTTGTAATAACTTTGCTGCCAGACTCAAAGCAAGTGTAGTTCCGCCTATTCCTGCTTCCACAGAAAGATGGATAGGCCCTGAATCTAAGTCGAGCATGGTTCAATGCGTATGTTCAAGGTGGATGAGGATTACTACTGTTTGTAGTGAATTAATACAGATTCAAAGAATGCTGCGAGTCAATCCTACAGCCTCATCAACAATTTCGCCACTTACTCCTAGGTGACTCATTGGGTCGAAGAGCGAATCCAAGGTGTCCGAATCGAAAGCATCTGTAATTTCTGAATTTTCACCACATACTTCTCTTAGATGACGTCCTTCTGCAACTGCTATCATGGATGCGCCACGTAGAACTTCGTGGGCATTATCTCGGTGCATACCCGAATCAACAAGTGCTAACATCATTTTTTCAGCCATAACAAGTCCATTCTGTGACTCAATATTAGCTTTCATGCGTTCAGCATCAACGACACACTTGCCCATTACTCGGTCACACTTGGCCAGAATATCATCTAAAAGAATCATTGAGTGAGATAATGTGAAGCGCTCACTTGAGGAATTAGCAAGATCTCTTTCATGCCATAATAGGGCGTTTTCATAAGAGGGGATAATCATTGATCTAACGATTCTAGCAAGTCCACATGCGTTTTCAGCAGTAATGGGGTTTCTTTTGTGAGCCATTGTGGATGAGCCAACTTGTTTTTCTGTATCGAACCATTCTCCAACTTCCGCGATTTCACTGCGTTGTAAATTTCTCACTTCTTGAAGCAGTTTTTCGATTGAGGTTGCCACATTAGCCATCCATCCCACCCATTCGATATATCGATCTCTGCCTACAACTTGCGTAGTGGCAACAGGAACTGAAAGTCCAAGATGATTAAGAATTAATTTTTGTAGTTGTTTTGCATTTTCTCCTTGCGCCGCCCCTGTCCCAACAGCTCCGAGAAATTTCCCAGTAATAGCGCGGGCTTCAAGCTCATCGAGGCGTTCCAATTGTCTCCTGAATTCATCTACAAAAACTGCGATTTTCAAACCAAAAGTTATGGGGACTGCTGCCTGTCCATGCGTGCGTCCTAGCATTACCGTATCTCGTTCTCTCTCGGCTAAGTCACAAAGGGTGTTGAGGAGAATTTTCAGCATTTTTCGCTGAATTCGTATACTATCTCTTATTTGTAGAGCAACAGCAGTATCAACAATATCATTGCTGGTTGCTCCAAGATGAATGCACCAAGCGGCTTCTCCGGCTTTTTCTGCCATCGCCTTGGTTAGTGCCATTATGTCATGTCTAGTTTCAGCTTCGATTTCTTCTACTCTGTCTGCTGTTACTATACCAGGGTCTGCGATATCAGCGATAATGTCGTAATGCTCAGCACTGACTTTACCAAGTTGGCAGTGAGCCCAAATTAAGGCTCTTTCAACATCTAATTGTCGCCCATGGCGGCCTTCTCTCGACCAGATGTCTTTTGCCTCTTGTCGACCATAACGGTAGTCTAGCGGTGATACTGTCACTACGTTCCCCGTGTTCAGGCGACTTGACTACCCCCCTTGAGGCTAGCGGATAGACTTCAAGCGTGCAGAAGTGAGATTCCAGACTCCTCTTGTGCCATCCCACATAGATTCTCCATCAGTTTCTATCACATCATTCATATGTGGGGCAGCGACTACAATAGTTTCGAATTCTCCACCTTCTCCATCTACGTTAAATCGATGTACTGAAGACAATTCTAGCAATTTTTCCAAGGTTTCATTTGTTAGTCTGATGCCTAACCATTCATCGTCCATACCCTCTGTCGATACGCTAACTATTCGAACATCAAAACCATGCTCAATTAATGCTGTCATATAATCTTCAGATGGATTGTGCCATAACGGGCTGTAGGAAATGAGACCTAGTCGTTCGCACATCCGATCTATTCGAGTTTTTTGGTAGTCGGAACGTAGTGCGCCGACTACTATAGCATCAATTTCCATTTTTCCCTGCTGTATAGGCATATTAGAGGTAAATTCAACAGTCGGATAGTCTATACAAATGCGTTCAAATGCATCCAATGAATCGCTATTGCCACTAAGTGCATTTTCTAGATCTATAATTTCATCTTCCTCTGTTCCATCAGAAAGTACGGGGAGCCAATTAGTGCCCATCGAATAAGCTTGTAATCCGGCAAGAGCAGTATTGGGGATCTGGAACATCATGGAATCGTTGCCTGTGATGTGTACTGTGACAAGGCTAACAACATCCCATCCTTGCATTTTTGCCCACCATGAGGCATATGTGGAATCCTTCCCCGCCGAAGATAGGACTGCTACGCGCATACCTTCCCGAGTAATCCCCTACTTACGAGATTTTTCTTTTACCTCAATTACCCTCCCTCTCTCGACTCGCATCGACTAAGGTTGATAAGAGGCCGGCTTGGCTTCGGCTTCGTTATCATGCAGCCGAGTGGACGTGGATATGACCATGGGGTTTCGACCTTTTCGCCAGATGGACGATTGTATCAGGTCGAGTACGCTCGAGAATCTGTCAAAAGAGGTACTACTACAGTCGGTTTGAAGTTCCGAGATGGTGTTGTATTAATTGTTGATAAGAGGATTTCTAGTAAGTTGGTTATTATCGATTCAATCGAGAAGATGTACCAAATTGATGACCACGTCGGATTCACAACATCTGGCTTAGTCGCTGATGCTCGTCAACTTGTTGACCGTGCTCGAGTACAGTGTCAAGTTAACAGGATGACTTATGGCGACTCAGTACCTGTTACTACCCTAGTCAAGAAGATGTGTGATTACATGCAGTCTTTCACACAATATGGCGGTGCTCGCCCGTTTGGAGTCGCTCTACTTATTGCGGGAGTTGATGCAGAGGGCGTTCATCTCTTCGAGACCGACCCTTCTGGTGCATACCAGTCTTATCATGCTGGAGCAATAGGTCGTGGTAGATCTGTAGTTGTTGACCACTTTGAGGCTAATTGGAAAGAAGGAATGACTCAGAATGCGGCAATCAAATTGGGATTAGAAGCATTGAGGGAATCTATAGATGAAGACCTTAATCGGGAAGCAGTCGAAATCGCTGTAGTCAATGGTGACGGATACAAAAAATTGTCTCGTGATGATACAGTCAAGCATCTGGACAAATTGAATTGAAAGTTTTGAGGCTACTCCCCATTACTCTAAATCCGGCTTTGCAACTCGCATAGCATGGTCAGCCTAGATGATGCGGTTATAGCCCGCCTCGAAAAGGGTGGTAATCGCTATGAGATTCTTGTAGATCCTGAGTTAGTTACTAAGTGGAAAGATAATCCTGATTCTATTAATTTCGAAGAAATGCTTGCTACTGATGAAGTTTGGTCGGATGTTAAGTCAGGAGATAGACCTACAGGAGATGCATTGATGAATATTTTTGGCACAACAGAATTACGAACTTGTGTTGAAAAAATATTGACCGATGGCTCAATACAACTTACAACAGCTCAACGTAAGAAAATGGTTTCCGATAAACGTAAACAAATCATTCATGCAATTTCCTCAACAGCTACAGACCCCAAAACTCGGGGCCCTCACCCACCTATTCGAATAGAACATGCACTTGATGAAGCAAGATTTAGTGTTGATCCGTTCCTCTCGGTTGAGAGACAGGTTGCTGACGCCGTTCAAGCCATACGCTCCCTAATCCCTCTTCAGTTCATTACAGTACGTCTTGCTTTCCGAGTTTCTGGGAAGGATTACGGGGGCGTCAATAAACTGTTAAGGGACATGATTCAGAAGGAAGAATGGCTTGAAAACGGCTCTTGGGCCTGCATTGTCGAGTGTCCTGGCGGAATGAAGTCAGATTTGATTAGTAAAGTAGCTAAGAGATCTTCTGGGCTTGATGTAAAGGAACTCGATTAACTCGCTTCAAACATCGATTTCAATTACACCGTAGGTGTATACATCAACGGTTATGAAGGGGTGGTTGGTCGCGCGGCCCGATAATATGAGTGGAGACAACCGCGCGGACGGACCGCGCAGATCTCAACAAGCACCCCTGCTTGTTGCCCCCGGAGACGATCTGGGCGATTCTGGGGAGTTCGATGCAGGTCATGGCGTTCTCGTCATGGACGGCCGACTTCGAGCTTTGAAACAAGGACGAATGAATAATCGAGACGGTACTGTTTCGATTGAGCCGCGGCGTACTGCTTATGTCCCGCGGCCTAGCGATTTGGTAATCGGATATATCGAAGGATGTACCAGTAATATCTGGTTCATTGATATCGGTGCTCCGTTCAATGCCATACTACCAATGAGTCTCGGCCCATCTAAGGCTGAATTTGGTGGTATTCGCAAAGTATTGGATATTGGTGATGCGATTTTGTGTAGAGTACAGGAAGTCGAAGAAAACCATTCCAGTGTCGTCACAATGAAAGGAATGGGTCTGCGTGCAATTAGATCAGGTAGTGTTGAGGAAATAGATCCTCATCTTCTAGGTCGATTAATCGGACGTGGTGGAAATAATCTTCGTCAATTGAAGGAAGAGACAGAATGTCGAGTTATCGCTGGCGATAATGGACGTGTCTGGATCGACGGCGATCTCGGTGGAATAATCGAGGCTCGAAACAAACTCAACGATCTGCTTGAAAAGGCAAAAGTTGCTGAATATGGAGGTGTTGCCTAATGGGTGGATACGGAGATGTACAATGTATAGATGAGAACGGAATCAGATTAGATGGCAGGAAAATAGACGAGGTTCGACCTATGTCGATAGAAGTTGGAGTCGTTCCCGTTGCCGATGGTTCAGCTCGTATGACGTGGGGTCTAAACGACGTTATTGCGGCAGTGTATGGCCCTATGGAGGCCCATCCACGTAAGATTCAGCGTCAAGATAGAGCCGTTCTCGATGTACGCTACAATATGGCCCCTTTCTCAACCACAGACCGAATCCGTCCTGGATTCAATCGACGCAGTCGTGAGATATCCAAGGTAACTGCTGAGGCTCTAGAAAGTGTAGTCCTTACTGAATTATACCCTAGGAGCAAGATTCGAGTAGAGATTGAGATTATCTGTGCCGAGGCAGGAACAAGATGTGCTGGTATTACCGCTGCATCCGTGGCTCTTGCACATGCGGGAATCCCAATGACTGATCTTGTTGTGTCTGTTGCCAGTGGCAAGGTACACGACATTGTGGTTTGTGATCTTAACAAAGAAGAGGACAATTATGGCGAGGCAGATTTGCCAATGGGAATTCTTCCAAATTCTGGTGAATTAGTATTCCTCCAAATGGATGGAGACTTGTCTCCAGACCAGTTCCAAGAGGCTTGGGACTACAATATGGAAGCAGCCAAAGTTGTTCACAAGCATATGGTCGAGGCTCTAAAGCGAGGTGAGGCATAATGGCAATTCCACTTGTTCCTAAGTTATTGCGTGCTCATTTGGCTGAATTAGCCGCGGAAGACATGCGACATGATGGTCGCGGGCGCTTCGAAAGTCGTGATGTTGAATTGGAAATTGATTGTTTAACTCGTGCTGAAGGATCAGCGAGAGTAAGGATGGGTGATACAATTGTATTTGCAGGCGTCAAGTTCCAAATTATGACGCCTTACCCAGACCGGCCTAATCAGGGCGGTTTGATGTGTAGTGCAGAAGTCAGGCCAGTAGCTGGGCGCCAATGGGAACCTGGGCCACCTAGCCCTCAATCTATTGAGTTAGGCCGTGTGGTTGATAGAGGGATCCGTGAATCTGGCTGTATTAATACAGAAGATTTGTGCATTATTCCAGGCGAAAAGGCGTGGCAAGTAATTCTAGATCTATTCGCAGTATCTGATGATGGTAATTTATTCGACGCATTCGCCTTGGCTGCAATTGCCGCATTGAAGAGTGCAACCATCCCAGCAGAACGTTTTGAGGCCGGTGAAGACATGCCTTTAGAGGTGTCAAAGACTCCTATAATGTGCTCCTATCACAAGGTCGGTGGACGTTTTGTTTACGATGCTGATAGGAGAGAAGAACTTGGCGGAGATGAGCGTATTCACATTACCCTTGGTGACGACGATCACGTCCACTCACTTCAGAAGGGTCTAAAGGGAATCTTCACAGCGGCCGAATTCGCTGAGATCATGAATGAGGCTCGCTCAAGGTGTGCAGAACTTCGGGATCTCGTGGATAAGGCAATAGAAGGTGAGTGAAATGGCAAAGAGAACTCAGAAACTTGGAGCAACAGCAAGGTTCGGTCCACGCTATGGTGTTAGTGTACGCCGCCGTGCTGGTTCTGCTCTGAAAAAGAAGTCCCGTCAATACACTTGTCCAGTCTGTCAATATCAGAAGGTTTCTCGTAAAGTAGCAGGAATTTGGGAATGCCGTAAGTGCAATCACACTTTCACAGGAGGTGTGTGGGAACCTTTCACACGCGCAACCGATGCTAACAATCGCGTCATCCGCCGTGGTATGGAGGGCGCAACAGCTACTGACATGACAGTCATCGCACAGCAGGCTGCACTCGATTACGAGCGTAAAATAGCTGAAGGTGAAATCGGTGCTGACTCCGAAGAAGAGTGAGCCCGTTTCTCTTGTTCTTCGAGTTAAACATGCAAAGGCAGAAGCCTTGGCTGCTGCTATGATTACTGAGGCTAATGTAACTAGAGATGGTGAAATTGTCACAATTTCAGAAAATTCGGAGACTTTTGTAGACATGCGAGCCCGCTGGAATAGTGTGCTTCGAGGTATATCTGCTGCAGACGAGGCATTGAATAGTATCCAACAATGAGGTGAATACATGTCCGAACAGCAGCAATTACAATCTCTAGTACAGGAACTTCAGATGATCAGAGGCCAAATCCAGTCATTAACATCTCAGATGAATGAAATTTCTCTTACAGTTGAGGCCTTGAAAACTCAATCTAAAGATAGAGCCGTATATCGCGCATTGGGTGCAATATTACTTGAGGTAGAAGATAGAGATGCACTCAGTAAAGATTTGGAAGAATCCAAAAAAACAATTGAACCACATCTCGTTAGATTGAATGAGCGAGAAGCTGAGATTAGGGCCGAATACGCAAGGGTCGCTGAAAATTTAGAATGAGCTTGTGATTTCCATGAGTGTACCTGATTATTCCAAACTTTCTAATTGGATAGATTCAGCGACTGAAAGAGGTGCTGTCGCTGTTATTACACATAAAAATGGAGATATGGATACAATTGGTTCTGCTCTGGTAATTGCAAAAGCCATAGGGCCTAAAGCCAGGGCATGCGGTACGAATATTGGTTCTTTAGCTAAGAGAATGTTATCTGATATGGATTATGGCTTCCACATATTGGATCCTAACCGTCCAGTTCTCCCCCGTTCGCTTGGTGGAATCATTGTTGTTGATTCCGCCTCACCTGGGCAAATTGGGTTTGAGTTGCCCGATTCAGTACCTGTTTGCGTCATCGACCATCACACATCTGCTTCCGAAGAGTGGTCAAAAGATGCTCTAATCTTCAAAGCAGATGCTTCTTCTACAGCTGAAATGGTTTGGGAGTGGATGAAAATTAGGACGGTAGAATTGAATTCATCATCTGCTACTCTGTTACTTGCAGCAATAATTTCTGATACAGGTCGATTTAAACACGCACGACCTGGTTGTTACCGACGTGTCGAAGAAATTTCCGAGGCTAGTGGGGTTGACCCTGTCGATGTAATTGAAAAGATGGAAAGTAAGGATTTGAATTATTCACAAAGAATGGGAATCCTGAAGGCAGTAAGTCATTCTAACTCTCAAGATGTTGCTGGAATTATTGTAGCTACTACTAAGGCTAGTACGCATGAAGGAGTAGTTGCACATGCATTAATTGGGGCGGGAGCTCATGTTGCCTTTGTGCAAAAGAAAATTCCAGAAGGTATGCGTATTACTGGAAGAGCCAGTCGAACTGCCACAAACCAAGGAGTCAATCTTGGTGTTGTCATGTCTAACTTAGTGAGCAAATTAGGTGGCGAAGGTGGAGGTCACCCTGGTGCTGCTGGATGGTCTGGGGAAGTCCATCCTGTTGAACTTGAATCTAGTGTTCTTGCGGCCTTATCTACGGAGTTGATGAATTGAATATTCCTGATAATGAATTGTTTTCTATTGCTTCAGCCATTTTAATTGATGGAGCAGAAGGTCCTGATGATATTCTTGCCCGCTTAACTCCACTGCAAAGAGATTTAATTTCTATGCAACAATTGCTACTCAAAGGGAAATTAGCGCAAGCTGTTACAATCTCAGAAGAGCTTCTTTCTCGTTCACGTTCATCATCCGAAAGAGATGCCGAAGTTGAAGTTAGGATAAGAATTGAAAGGGCACTACTAGCCACCGATGGTAATGATAAATCGGGTTTAGAGTTGAGGTGGTGTACTGACCGACTTAATGCTATGATGCCCGGTTCTTCTCTCCATGGAATTTCTATTCTTAATTTGGCTGCATGGCATGCGAATAATGGCGAGATAATGATGTCTCTTGCCGTTCACTCTGACATAAGTAAAAACAGTGGCCATCCTCCTGAAATCCGAGGTCTTTCTCGAATAGAGGTTGCTAGGATGCTTGCTGCCCTTTCTGACTTTGATCCCGCAATGCGACATTTGTGGACCGCTCGAGTAATTTTCCTTGAATATGAATTGACTGCAGAAGCGATAGTTGCTGGTTTGGAATGGTTGGATCTAGCACTTGAAGAGGTTGATTCTTCTGCTCCTAGAATGTTACACAGAATAGAGACAGCTACACCTCGTCCAGTACCGGGCAACTCTTGGATTGCATCTAATCCGGAAGATGTCAAGGATGTTGTAGAACATTTAATTCCAATATTAACTTCAGATGTGTCAGGTGATGAAAGAAATGACCTTGGGTTAATTATTGACGCTGCTGAGGTGCTTGGCGAAAAATCATGGATTAATCGAATTTCCAAGCATTCTAATTTAATTCAAGATTCTAGGCTTCTTGAAGCACTCCAGTCGTGATTAATTAACTTCTGAATTTCTTTTACACCCCAGAATAATTCACCTGGCGGTTCTATGCACCATCCCACTTCTTCGATTTTTTGGTCTTCCGAATCCCATCCATATGGTCCAGGTTCATCACTAACTGTGACTTTGACTACTGTACCTTCTTCAAGGAGCTCAGAGTCTATGGCTGTAGCAATTCCTAATAGGCCAGTTTCTTCGTACACTTCTCGAAGAGCGGCAATTTCATGACTCTCACCTTCTTGTAAACTTCCACCGGGTAACTCCCATCCTCTTTCAGAATGTTTTACCATTAACCAACAAGGAGATTCCATATCAGCGTTTGGAATCACCCAAGCAACTACCCAATTCCCCTTATCATTCTTCATTCATTTCACCTTTAATCTGGTTTGCTAAGTCAAGGGCTTCCGAGTCACCTTCAGCCGCGAGCCTTCTTGCAATAAAGAAAGCCTCAGAAATTCTGCCACCTTTGTATAAACGTTTAGCGCGATTAAATTCTGATTCTTTGGATAAAATATCCATTTCAATATCTTCTGTATTCGCAGATGCAGGTGCGGCCAGAATCTGCATTCTCCTAAGAAATTCAACTCTGTCGTCTATATCGGGGGCATTCCAAGGTTTTGCGTCTTGGCCATCAATTCTCGCACTCATTCTTTGTTTGAATTCATCACGTACTTTGATTGAAGGCATGTGAGTTTGGGCTTGATCATAACAGAACCAAGCCTTATCTGATTCTTTTCGTCTTTCGTGCAAACGACCCATTTTCGTCCAAGCTTCATGATTTGACGGGCGTTGGGCTAGTAATTTTGCTGTTAATTCTAGATACTCCTCTTCATATCCGTTCTCAAGAAGTCTTTCCATTCTTCTTGCGAATAGAATATTTGCTCTAGCATCAGTAAAGTCTAATTCTCGCACTCTTGAAATAAATGCTTCAACTTCTTCCTTACTCTGGGTGTTTTCCCACCATTTGTCGGGGTCTATGGGGTCAATTAAGAACGCAGCATCCATCAGATTTCTTCCTGAAATTAATAAATCAACTTCATTTAATTGTTGGAGCAATTCAGGATCTCGGCCTAAAACAATGAACAATTCATCTAATACAGCCCTCATTCCAATTTTATCGCTATTTGCGAGTTTAGTTTCTAGAAGAATTCTCCAATTTTCTGGTTGAGTAAAATCGTGAAGTACAGCCTGCCTTGCACTCTGCTCAGCCCATTTTAGATTAGAAGAGTCAGTTTTAGAAAGAGTAAGAAACTTCTCTGCCTGGCTGCGATGTCTATTACCTAAACTTCTGCGAGGGTGCTGTAATCTTGCACCTATGTTGGAGCCAGCCATTCTTTTACCTCACAGAACACTTTCATATGGTGTGTGGTCAATATTTGGGGGGATTGTTGCATCTATTCCAATTTTACTTGTTAGACCATTAGAATCTCTGCTTGGGTCAAGACTGGACCCTTTTTGTCCTGAAAGAATAACTGTGTCTTTGTCCGGTTGCCACCTTGTCATTAATGCCCATTCTACTCTAACAGGGTCTGAGCAATCAATGTCCTCGTTAACTATAGTTACTTGTTTCATAGATCTATGGCCATTTAGCGCTGCATGTATGGCTTTGATTCCATCCCCCTCTTCTTGAGGTCTTATTGCAACTACTGCGGATAGCCACCCACTGCCTCCATCAGTCATGTATACGTCTGTACAGGGTACTACTTCATTTACAGCCGCCTTGATTGTGGGAGCTCTTGGTAACCCCATCAGAGTTCTATGCTCTACTTGAGCGGGTAACAGGGCATGGAAGAGAGGCGAATTTCGATGATGAACTGCATCATATTCAATTACTGATTCTTGACGTACATCGTCAACTGTCCCTGTAATGTCGACATAAGGTCCTTCGTCATCACATTCCAAAGTAATACGGGCTTCCATAGCATATTCAGCATCAGCCGGGACTTGTATGCCATTTGATAGTTCAACCAATTCTAGTGGGTTCCCATAAAGGCGTTGATACAAAGCAGCTGCTACAGATAATTCGTCGAGATTATGTTCGAATGACATTGCGGCAGCAAGAAGAACAAGAGCATCTGGGCCATTAACTACAGCGATATCAACATCATCTCCATTTTCTTTTGCCTTGTCTGTCATTGTACGGAGGTGTCGAGGCACAAATCGTGAGACGCAATGGTTTGTATCTCGAAGGAATTGACGGTGGAATGACATATTCCGAATGCCGTTGTATTGAGCGATTATGACAGATGCAGATTGATATCTACCTCTATCCTCTCTATAGTGCCAAGGAATTGGGAGTTTTGTTAAATCTACATCTTTTTGGGTGTTTTCTAGCACAGCGGCTTTACTTCTATCAATCAAAACTGGTTCAACTGGGTTTTTCATAGCCCATGCGAGAATATCAATCAATTCACCTGGTGTCAAATCATATAATTCGCACAAGCGATCTCTTGCCAGTACGTTCATCACTGCAGAATGGCCCGGCGATTCTTTGATGGATGTGAAAATCATAGGGCTATTGCCAGATGAAATTGAGAGGTCGTACATATCATGGTTTACACTAACTTCATCGTCAATGATTTCTACGCCAGAGAGTAGGTCCCTGAATGCCATTGTAATGAGCCCGTAGCATCTTCTGCTTCAATGTTAGTGAAAGAGGAGCAGTAGAGCCCTCCACCTATGGTGAGTCCGTCACGCTCTTATATGGAAGGTAGGTCGGCGGGGCGTTCATTCGAGGTGCTGTGCTTGGGTCGTGGATTATTCTCTGGACCAAAGATGAAGAAGGACCGTAATAGGTTTCGCTGGAATGAGCGTAAATTCAAGACTCGTGAACTAAAGCGTCGCCAAGGAGGCGTATTGAAACATGACCCACTTCGTGGCTCAACACAAGCTAAAGGAATCGTAATTGAAAAGGTTGGAATTGAGGCTAAACAACCTAACTCAGGAATACGTAAGGCTGTGAAGATTTCACTAATACGTACAGGCAATAAACTCACTGCTTTTGCTCCGGGTGATGGGGCTATTTCATTCATTGATGAGCACGATGAGGTGCTCGTCGAGGGTATCGGGGGGCGCATGGGTCGTTCCTACGGTGATTTGCCTGGTGTAAGGTACAAGGTAATCAAGGTAAACGGCGTATCTTTAGATGAAATGGTTCGTGGACGAAAGGAGAAACCAATTAGGTGATCTCATGTCCGACGAAGAACCTCAACAAGCTTCGCCTATTGCCGGAATTGGCACTATGGTTTTTGGAAAGTGGGATGCTACAGAAGTTGTATGTGGTGACCCCGGATTAGCTCCTTACATTAATTTAACAACAATTGGAACGCCACACAGTGGTGGGCGTCATGCAAATGCTTGGTTTGGTAAGGCTAAACTCTCAGTAATTGAACGCTTCATCAATAATCTAATGCGCAGTGGAAAGTTTAGTGGGAAGAAACAGCACTGTGCAAAGGCCTTCGAATCAGCATTAGACAGTATTGCAAATCGTACTGGAGAAAATCCCCTGCAACATTTCATCAATGCGATAGTGAACTCTGCTCCTTGTGAAGAAACTACTCGCATTAAGTTCGGAGCAGTTAGTCAGCCTAAGGCTGTGGATTCATCACCTAGTCGTCGTCTAGACGTAGCACTAAGAAATCTCTCAATGGGATGTGCCTCAGCCACAGCAAAGAGTACTAGGACTCTTGAGCAAGGAATAATTTCAGAGATAAACAAAGCAGCTGCTGGAGATGTAAGTTCCTTTGCTGTTGGAAAGAAGGATGAAATTGAGCGAATCGCTGCTTCTGCAAGATGATCGGAAACTCTTTTCATCTATATTCTAGACTTTTGTATCACGTAGTGATACAATCGCTTTATGAACCAATGTCAGGTCGGCCGGGCATCCAGAGGTTGTGAATATGGGCCGTAAGGAAGATAACATTGAGAGAGCCAAAGAAGTAATGCATCAGCGAGAGCGTGTTAGGAACCTCGCAATAGCAGCTCATATTGACCATGGTAAGACAACTCTGTCCGACAATTTGATTGCCGGAGCGGGAATGATGTCTGAAGATTTGGCCGGCAAGTCAAGAGTTCTGGATTTCGACGAGCAAGAGAGTGCTCGTGGAATCACAATTAACGCAGCTAGTGCATCGATGGTTCACAAAGTTGGCGAGGTGGATTATCTCATTAATTTGATTGATACACCTGGACACGTCGATTTTGGCGGTGATGTAACTCGTGCTATGCGTGCTGTTGATGGTTGCATCATTCTAGCCTGTGCTGTTGAAGGTACTATGCCACAGACTGAGACTGTAGTTCGTCAAGCCTTGAAGGAAAAAGTACGACCAGTACTTTTCATCAACAAGGTTGATCGATTAATCAATGAACTTCAGATTGATGGAGCTGAAATGATGAAAAGGTTTGAGAAAATCATTCTTAAGGTCAACAAATTGATTGATACCTTTGCTCCAGAAGATGTCCGTAAGGATTGGAAGGTGTCTGTTCAAAACGGAACAGTGGCTTTTGGTTCTGCTTACTACAACTGGGGGATGTCTGTTCCATATATGCAAAAGACAGGGTTGAATTTCACTGACATCTACGAGCATTGTGCTGCTGATGACCAAAAAGCTCTCTCTAAGAAAGCACCAGTACACGAGGTCCTATTGGATATGTCTGTTGATAAACTCCCTTCTCCTATTATAGCACAGAAATATCGAATTCCTAATATCTGGCAGGGCGATCTAGAGTCTGTTGAAGGTAAGGCAATGATGGATTGTGATTCTTCAGGCCCTCTATCATTGATGATTACTAAAATTTGGATGGACCCTCATGCAGGTGAAGTTGCAGTCGGGCGCGTATATTCTGGTTCGATAAAGCATGGAGAATCTTTGTGGGCAATTGGAGCCGGCAAAGCAGAACGTGTTCAACAAGTTAGTATGATGGTCGGTAGCGACCGAATTCAAGTTCCCGAAGTTACTGCTGGTAACATTGCTGCAATTACAGGTATCCGCAGTGCAGCTGCTGGTGTAACAATCGCTAGGGACAAAGATGCCGAGCCTTTCGAAGCAATACGACACTACTCCGAACCGGTTGTTACTGTCGCTGTTGAACCCAAGGCAATGAAGGATTTACCGAAGTTCATTGATGCGTTACGTGGCCTTGCTAAGTCTGATGCTTCTCTACAAGTTTCAACAAATTCTGAAACTGGTGAGGCTTTACTTGCTGGAATGGGTGAACTCCACCTTGAGATTACCGTGTACCGACTTGAAGAAGAACAAGGAATCAAGGTGCATGTAAGCGAGCCAATCGTTGTTTACCGCGAATGTATCCAGTCTAATAACGAGGGTCGTGCTTTCGAAGGTAAGTCTCCAAATCGGCATAACAGATTCTATATTGAGGCTGAACCACTTCCTGATGAAGTAGTCCAAGCACTCAGAGACGGTCATTTTGGCGATGGAACAGTTCGAAATAAAGATGCTAAAGAAACAGGGAACAAATTTGCTGAATTTGGCATGAATAAGGATCTGATGCGAAAGATATACGCTATCCATGGGACCAATGTTCTTGTCAATGATACAAAGGGTATTCAGAATCTTCACGAAACCCGTGAATTAATTATTGAGGGATTCAACGAGGTATGTAAGAAAGGCCCGCTTGCAGAAGAGCCATTGATGGGTGTTATGATGCGGCTAGTTGATGCTAAGCTGCACGAGGATGCAATACACCGTGGCCCTGCTCAAACAATTCCTGCTGTTCGTAGTGCTTGCCGTGGTGCTCTCATCCGCTCCCGTCCAGTTATTCTTGAGCCAATACAGAACATTCGAATCGACGCGCCTAACGATGTAATTGGCGGTGTTACCCGAGAAGTTACCAATAGACGCGGGGTCATAGAAGACATGCCTGTTGATGGTGCAACTGCTTCTGTAATTGGTAAGATGCCAGTAGCAGAAGGCTTCGGCTTCTCTAATGATATTCGCGCAGCAAGCCAAGGACGCGCAATTTGGAATACTGAGAATGCCGGATTTGATATTCTTCCAATGAGTTTGTTCGAAAAAATTATTTCTGAAATCCGTGAGCGAAAGGGACTCAAAGCAGAAGTCCCTGGTGAAGATTACTACTCAGATTGATTTCAACGATGCTTTGTATGTCTAAAGCAAGAAATTAGGTGATCATCTACCATGCCGGCGGCTTGCATCATTGCGTAGCATGTTGTTGGACCAATGAAGGTAAATCCAAGTTTCTTGAGTTCCTTACTCATCTTAATGCTTGAATCCGTCGTAACTTCAACATCCTCCCATCTTTCTCTGTGATTAATGATAGGCTCTCCATCAACGAAGGACCAGAGGAAAGTAGCAAAGGCATCCTCATCTGTTCCGAAGTGCTCGATAAAGACGCGAGCATTGTTGATTGCAGATTTGATTTTGGCCCGATTACGAATGATTCCAATATCACTTACAAGCCGTTCAACATCTTCATCATCGTAATTGGCAATTATACTAGGGTCAAAACCATCGAAGGCAGCTCGATAATTTTCCCGCCGACGAAGAATTTGAATCCACGATAATCCAGCTTGAGCTCCTTCGAGGATAATTTTTTCAAATAATCTTCGTCCATCATAGTTTGGAGTACCCCATTCTTTGTCATGGTATTCTTGGTACAATGGATCATTGGTGAGAAAGCAACGAGTTGTTTCTTTCATAGTTCGCAATCCTATTCTGAAATCACATCAGTTTATGCGGACTAGTTGGAAATCCGTCATATCTCGTAAGATGTCTACCGCAGATGACTGTTCTAGAGAATCTAGACAGTCATGTGCCATCTTGTGGTGGTGTAGTGCTCTATCGAGAGCGTATTGAATTGAACCATTCTCTTTGAGTTCTCTGACTGCTAAATCCAACTCATCACTATCTTCTCTAGTTCCAAACAACTTTCTGAAATTTGGCATATCTGCGCCACTTTCTAGAGCATGAATTGCTATCAGAGTCATCTTCCCTTGTACAATGTCTGAACCAGCGGGTTTGCCAAGAGTTTCAGTGTCGCTAGTCATATCGATATAGTCGTCCATGATTTGGAAGCAAAGACCAAGATTCAGGCCCCAAGAGGCCATTAATTCGATTGTTTCATCATCAGCACCGGCGAGTATCGCACCAGTTTCGGAACAAATCTCAAACATCGCACTTGTTTTCCCCTTAATCATTTCAATATATTCATCTTCACTAACATGACTTCTGGATTCGAATTCCATATCTTCTTGTTGCCCCTTTGCAACCATTCGGACCATATATCCAATTGCCCTGATAATTCGGGCAAGATTCGAGCCAGGTATGTGTTTTGATTCCCCAAGCATTTCGAAACCTATCGCTAACATTGCATCACCAGCACAGATAGCAGTGGGCTCGTCGAAATGAATGTGAACTGCTTCTAGACCCCTACGAATGGGGTCCTGATCCATGATATCATCATGAATAAGTGTGAAGTTGTGAATAATTTCGATAGCCGCACCTAAGGTGTAATGCCCATCATGTGCTTTGCCAACTGCCTCTCCAACTAAACGGGGAAGAATAGCCCTCATTCTCTTCCCTCCCCCTTGGAAAAGATGGACCATAGCATCATGGAGATTTTTTTGGTCCATACGACTCAAACTTTCCATAATTTCAGATTCAACTCTATCTCTATGCTGAGTTAGTGCTGCAAGGACATTAGCAGCAGAATCATCAGGATGTGCAACAGACAATTCACCACACCTGATAATATCTGGTTGTGGGTTTTTGATAATGTCATCGATGCTACTGCCATTTGGGAAAAAGTTAGCAATAATTTGCTCAAACCAGGGTGCAATCAATTGATTCTTCCAGCGTCCCTTATGTTCCATCATGTTTGCCAACTCCTCTCGACTTATCCATTCAGCAGCCTGAATCTCATTTCTATTATAATTCAATTCAACATCGGCCTTTACAATCATGACATGATCTATTTCACGTTCAATCCATTCATCATTCCAACGGCATTGGTATTCAAAACGTCCAATGTGATGAAAATCCCAACTATTGGTTACATTTCTTGATATGCCAAGTTCTTGTTCTAGTTTTCTTCGGGCCGCCTCTTTAACACCATCAACTGCATCTTGATTTTCTCCGTCAATATCAAGAGGATGGCTGCAGCAAGAATTTGCCCAAACACCTGGAAATGTGATTTTTTCACTAGATCTTTGTTGGATAAGTAACTTGCCTTCCGAGTCGAAAATTAAAACACTAAATGCACGATGAAGTGAACCTTCTGCATAATGACAATCAAGTTTTGAGATTTTACCTGTTACATTATCATTAGAATCAACAAGTAAGCATTTTTCTTCCATCATCAGCGACTGAGTTTCCTCATAATCATTGAGGCGCTGCTTATCACTAGTCATAGAAGTCAATCAAGGCGAGGGGAACTCACCATATAATCGAAATGGAAGTTATGCGGTCACTCTAGTGCCGACTGTGATGCCATTTTCTATGAGTTCAATTACTCGCTCGGGCTTTCTTCCATCAATTAACCAAACTTCTTCAACGCTTCGCGCAATTAATTCTGCACTATTGACTTTGAGAAAGATGCCCCCAGTAACATCCATTTGACCTTGATGCGATCCTTTTAGGGAATCCCCTATTTTCCAAGTTTCGATTAATTCTGCTTCCGGGTCATTTGG
>NTJR01000005.1 GCA_002457595.1 Marine Group II euryarchaeote MED-G36 | reverse complement strand
AATAAACCGTGTAGGCTGGGCATTACGATATGGCAACTAAGTCCAAACTTGAGTACATATGGTTAGACGGTTTTGAACCGACACAGAGCATGAGAAGCAAGACGCTGATTAGGTCAGATTTTGGAGGTACTGTTGATGAGTGCCCCATGTGGTCATTTGACGGTTCTTCTACTCTACAAGCAGAAGGAGGCGACTCCGACTGCCTTCTCAAGCCAGTTGCAATCTACCCTGATCCCGATCGAATTAACGGGTATCTAGTAATGTGTGAAGTTCTCAACTCAGACAGTACTCCTCATGTTACTAATGGTCGAGCCACAATCGAAGGAGATGATGATGACTTCTGGTTCGGATACGAACAAGAGTACTTCTTGTGGGACCCTGAAACAGACCTCCCTTACGGATTCCCTAGAGATCAAACTCCGCAGGGTCAGTTTTACTGTTCTGTTGGTGCTCAAAATACATTTGGTAGAGATATAATTGAGACACATTTGGATATGTGCCTCGATGCTGGTTTGAATGTTGAAGGAATCAATGCCGAAGTAGCAGTGGGTCAATGGGAGTATCAAATATTTGCCAAAGGAGCGAAGGATGCTGGAGATCAGATTTGGGTTTCTCGATATCTTGCTGAGAGGAATGCAGAGAAGTACGGCCTTTCTATTGAATGGCACCCTAAGCCTTTGGGAGCTACTGATTGGAACGGTTCAGGAATGCACGTTAACTTCAGCGATGGGAGAATGCGCGATGAAGGTGGAGAGGCATTAATGAGTCAAATTTGCGAGGAATTTGGAAAGAATATCAAGAAGCACATGGACGTATATGGTGCTCACAATGAACAGCGATTAACTGGCCTTCACGAGACTCAGTCAATTCATGAGTTCTCATACGGGGTCTCGGACCGTGGAGCCTCCATTAGAATCCCTATTGGTACAATCGAAGATGGTTGGAAGGGTAGGTTAGAAGATCGAAGACCATCCTCTAATGGAGACCCATACAAGATAGGCGCAGTTGTGATTAGCACAACTAAGGCATCTTACTGAGTCTGAAGATTCCTCCAGATAAGAGGGAATGAGGATTCAAACTCTTCGGGTGATTTTTCAATCCATTCTGAGATAATAGTTGGTGCAAACCAATTTCCTTCTGAGATTTCTTCTGAATTAAGGGTGAATGGCCCTTCCGCTTCATGACGGTATACCCATACGAATTCTTGCCCCGTATCTTCACATGCATCAATATTGAATAATTTTTCAGGAACTGAATTTAGTACTAATCCAATTTCTTCCTTCGATTCACGTATGACACACTCATCGTAGTCCTCTCCTGAATCCAGATGACCCGATACGGAAGAATCCCATGTTCCCGGTGAACAATCTTTTTTTATGGAACGTTTCTGAAGAAATAATTCTCCTTTTGAGTTAAAAACCAGTAAATGAACAGAACGATGTCGTAGGCCGAGTCTGTGAACTTCACTGCGTGGAAGCTGTTTGATTACGCAGTTATTCTCGTCAACGACATCGAAAATTTCCTCATTCATTTACTAACCTCAAAACCTCATCAGCGCATCCCCAGGATAATGTTACACCAGCACCTCCATGGCCATAATTATGGATAATAGTTCTACCATTCACAATTTCTTTTTCTAAACGAACTTCTGCCCTAGAAGGCCTCAATCCAACAGCTCTTCCTACAATATTATCTCGATCTAGTTCAGGCCACAGTAATTCACATTTTGTTAGAATGTATTCTTCATCTTCTTCACGGATTTCTCTTGTCCAGTCGCCTTTTTGGGCTGTTCCACCAAGAACGGTAACATCTCTTCTTGGGATTGTATATATTAGAGATTCAGGTCTTTGGTCGTATCTACCAAATCCAGGGTCCTGCTTGATGTAAATAATCTGACCTCTAACTGGAACTACTTCCTCATCTTGACAGAGTTCTCTAGCCCCTAGTCCACTACAGTTGACAATTAAGTTGCACTTTAATTCTTCGAGATCAGATAGTTTTCGAACTACAATTACACCTCCAAGTGATTCAAATCTTGACTTGAGCCACGGCATGTAATGTGCCATCTCGATTACGGGGGCTTCTATTTCCCATCCGAATGAATAGTTGTTCAGAACTTCGTTTTCTTCCAATATTCTGAAATGAGATAAGTCGGAACTCCAACCCGGTGGTGGGCAACTTTCCTCAAGATACTCCCTCCCCATCCTCATTGTAATAAATTCAAGCTTTTCTTCGTCCATAAGCCGTATAAATTCTGTGAGACTTTCGGAAGACCATCTATTTGTTTTCTCTACAGGTTCGGCTAAGAATGGATACCACCATGCTGCGGCTTTATCTGAAACGGTATCTGGACTCAGGCTATCCGCCACAATGGTCACCTTGTAACCATCTTCCAGTAACCTAATTCCGCTGCTGAGTCCAGAGACTCCAGCGCCAACAACAATGCAGTCCATACCTCTCTGAAGTATCTCCAGCACATCAGACACTCGGTGTGCAAGGCTCTTTGAATTAGTGGCTCAGTCGGCGTGATGGTGATTGGTTGCCGAAGGTGAGGAAACCGAAAAGTGGATGGTATGTTCCTCGTAAAAAAAAGCGTAGGTTAGGTCCACGAGTAGCACCTAGTGAAAGGGGGCTACCTCCATGCCCTGCTTGTGGGGAATGGAGCATGCAGAAAGATAGTTCTCGAGTTGAGTTGTATTGTGGAGCTTGTGGCGCAATCATGGGTAATAGTAACTAAGATGGGCTGAACCCTATATGGGTCGGCGCTCACCGATGATTGCCGCTGTGATGAAAAACCGCACCGGGCGTCTTGGGCGTCGCGAGTGATGGGCGATCTGAGTGGCATAAGGTCGGATTCGTTTGCCGCGGATAATTATGGACGCCCAAGGGCGCAAATTTGCAATGGAAGATCCAGTTCCTTTGACTCCTGCTCCTGAAAGAATCCGATTGGCTACTGAAAGCAAACCTTGGAAGAATTATTGGCGAATGCTTGGAACTGTAATTCTTGCGTTTATCTTAATCGATTTCGGAATTTCTATTCTGATTTTTTCACTTCTTTCAGGTGATTTTCTACTAACTGCATTGGGTACATTTTGCTCCCTTGCCCCCTTGCCTCTACTAATTATTCTCCATAGGCCAAAGATGGTTCATGTTAGATTGGCTACACCTGATTCCAAAGGAAAGAAGTACCATCCCTTACCAGAAGGAGGCTCGTTATACACGCCTCAGCCTACTGTTTTCAAAAGATTCATCACAACAGATGATTCGGTACTTGACCTCCCTCCTCACCGACAGATTTGGGCTATTTTCATCGTGGTCGTCGTAATTGGAGCAGTACTCTCAATCCCACTATTGTTTGAAGAAACTCTAGTTGCGGGCATTGTAATTTACTTGTTCGCAGTAATTCCTTTGTTCATACTTGGTTTTTCAATTCCAGTTTTTGCGTGGTGGGCGACTTCATCAAAGTGGCTTGGATTACCTACTCGTCGTAGAGATGCCGAGGCTTGGTTGATTGCAGGAATGGCCTCCGCACTTCCAGCATTAATAATCAATACCTGGATTTTTCCCGCATTACTTCCTTCGTTCTTATCTGAAAATGCTCAAATGTTTCTTTTGTTGACAGTCAGTGCTCCAGTTGGTGAGGAATTTTTCAAAATGCTTGCAGTCTGTCTTTTCCTACCGAATATTCGAAACGCTAGGCAAGGTTTCCAAGTTGGTTTCACAGTTGGTCTCGGTTTTGCATTAATTGAGAATCTAATGTACATAATGGGTAGTTCTTTTGGTGGTGCAATAAGTTTGACCTTGACCACATTAGTTCGTGGAATTGGTTCAATCCCCGGTCATGCGGTTTGGACTGGAGTTACTGGATTCGGCATAGGTTGTTTGGCCAATTCTACTGACGTCGACAGACGTATGAGATGGATGCTTAGGGGATTGAGTATTCGAACCGTCGACTTTGTAGAGAACTTAGGAATTGACGTAGATGGAGATGGTGATCACTCTGGTTATGACCATCTTCGGCAATCTCTTGATGACGTTCTAGATGGGGATACCCCGGCTTCAAGTTCATGGCTACTAATTGATCAGAAAACCGGACATCCTGTAAATCCCGATGGTATTGAGGAGGAAGATGTTGGGACCACCATAGTAACAGCAGTGCAAGCAGAGCAGTATAGAAAGGAATCAGGTTTCCAATTATTACCTCCAAGTAATGCTCTATTTTGTCTTATTCTTGCGATGCTGGGTCATGCGTTCTGGAATGGTAGTTCATTCCTAGTCTCCCTTCTCGGTGGAAATTATGGTCTATCTCTTGGTATTGATATTCTTCTTAATTTATCTTGGATGGCAGTACTGATTTCAACAGTTCTCTTCTTAGCAACAAAAATCATGAAAGGTGTGCGTTCATTGTCTACTTCTTGACTAAAGCAGAGGGAATGATTCATCATCCGTGGGCTAAGGGAAGGATTAGGATGATACAACCGACAACCGATGAGTTAGTGGCCCTAACAATGGTCATGACCTTACTTATTGTTGCTTGGAAAAAGAGTTTACTTGATCATAGTGGGTTGATTGCTGCCTTAATTGTGGGGTTGTTAGTTTCTATTCTTGGCCATTGGACATGGTTAGCAATACTGGTATTTTTCTTAATTATAGGTTCTATTTCTACTTCATGGCGATATGAGGAAAAACAGCGATTACATCTAGAAGAGGAAAATGAGGGCATGAGGGGTTGGAGAAATGTAGTCGCTAATGGTGGTGTTGCTTCAATGATTGCAATTATCAATTATTCAATGGGGGGTTTAGATTGGGCATACTTTGCTGCAGCCTCAAGTATTTCTGTTGCAGCCGCTGATACTCTTGCTTCTGAAATCGGTAGTCTTGACCCAAGAACTCGTTCAATAATCAATCTTGAAGCGGTTCCTGCAGGCACTAATGGAGGAATGTCAATCACTGGTTCTTTTGCAGCATTGAGTGGAGGTCTACTAATTGCAATTATAGCCACAACCCTATCTTCAATTCCAGGTGAACAGATTTCAATGTCTAGTCTATTCCTTGCTGTGGCAATAATCGGATGGTTGGGTTGTCAGGTGGACTCTATTTTAGGAGCTCTTTTTGAGAACAAGGGGTACATCGGCAAGCACACCGTCAACTTCATTGCCACACTTTCTGGTGCCTTGATGGCCCTCATTGCAAATTGGTACTTTCTATAGGTCGAGTAGGCGGGGGGTTTGAATGCCGACTGAACAACGGCAACTTGGAGGGTGCTTATGGCAAGTCATGGAGTTGTGACTCGAGTAGTCATATTATTGCTAATTGCAAATCTTGCTAGTTCACTTGGTTCTGCTCAATTTGCAGAAGAGCGCGATGGCCCTGGGATTGAATTAATTCTTCCAACGGAACACAATATTTTCTTACATGGAACTGAAGAAGAACCGGAATTGAAACGTTCATGGCCAATTCTCACAGGTGTGCCGTTGGGTGCAGCCTCATTTTCAAAGACTAGTGGAACAACTCAAAACCTTCTTTCAATAGACTCTGCGCCAATAAATGAAGCAGTTTCTTTCAATGGTAGTGTAATAGTAAATCTATTTGCTTCATTAAATGCAAAATCACCATTGTGCCGTCAAACTAATTTAATTCCGGGAACTCCAGCAGGTGCTACTACGACATTTTTTGTTTCACTCTCGTGGGGTGGATTCAGTTTAATCGATTCAATGTCTACAAATAGTGTGACAATGGAGGAATCGTACACCAATGCTCATCAGTTTTCTATTGAAATTGAGAATGTTAATGTATCAATTGGTCCCGGTGACTTTTTTTCTCTTTCTATTGATGTTCAGCATGATTGTGCACAAGCTGGAACACTTTGGTGGGGTACCTTTGATTCACGTTCAGGAATAACTCTAGTTGGTGATTTAGTAGATCCTGAACTTGATATTTTACTTGATAACAATCGAATGGTTCGTGTTGAATTTACTCCAATTTCACCATGGGGGGCTGATGATTATCCCGCTCAGATTATTGAGGTTGTTGGACCAATGGATGATTGGTCCTCAATGGTACATGGTTTTGGTCAGGAGGAACAAAGGTTAGAGCACTTTGAATCACCACATTCATTTAGAGTTGGAGAAGGTAATAGAACCGTAAGAACTTGGTCTGTAGCCAAGCCATTAACTCCTGGCATTTACATGATTGATGCTTGTCTCACCTTATCTGATCAAGATCCAGCAGATCCTTGTGACGTGATTGCAGTTCTTCGTTTTGAAGTTCCCGAAGACCCCAAGGCGATACTTAGTGGGACATGGGTGGCGGTACTAATCCCTCTAGGGATAATTGCTTGGTTAGGTGCTTCGATGAAAGAGGCCATGTTACCTCTTCCTGCCTATTTGGTGATTATCGTACTTGCAATTGCTAGTATTGGTCCAGCAGTTAATCTTCCAGATATTGATGCTAATCAACCTCGACTTGAGGGGGCTGCACCCGCTTTCACATTACTAGAACATGGTGGCGAAGGATCAATTTCCCTCAGTGATTTACTTTCACAATCCGATGCTGTTGTTGTTGGAATTTATGTCCCAGGTTCTCCCAATGCTGCTCGTCAGGCTAATGATTTTATTATGGCTGATGAGTTAATAGACAGGGATATTTCATTTGTTCAAATCGCTACCGGAAAAGGAGTTAGAGCAGTAGATCTTGATTCTCACTCACTCCTAATTAATGAATCATGGCCACTACTAATGGATAGGGCAGATTCTTCGGTAGGGAAATCATTTCCTAGTGGGGCTTCTGATTCCGTAATCATAATTGATGCGGGGGGATTTGTAACTAGTTGGGCTCCTGGGACACTTTCTAGCACAGAAATATCAGAGGCCGTGGAAGACGCAAGAAAAGGTTCTGGTCATTCTGTAATTGATCCTATAGCGTTACTTTGGGGTACTGCATTACTACCCTTATTCATTCTGTCTATGCCTCGAGAAAGGCGTTATGAGGAACCTGAGGAACCTCTTGTTCCTGGTGCTGGAATGTTGCTTACTCTATTAGCAGCAGGTTCAGGATTCGCGATTTGGGCAGTCCCTATTTCTCTATTATCAGCAATTGGCTTAGGATTTTATTGGACTTGGATCGAGGCATTCCTTTGCATCCTAATGATGTACCATGGAGTCCGTACTCTATTGAATGGTCGAATTCCTGAGGTTGACTGGTTATCTGCGATTATTCACTCAAAGCTTCCCGAAGTTTACAGAAAATGGCGCACTGAATCTTCATTTAGTGATGATGTACATTTAGGGCTATGGTCTGCTTGGCTAATTTGGTTACGGACACCAGATTTAGTTGCACAGGGGGTGGGTTCAGTAGCTAGAACCGGAATTATTGGAGTAATTATGGCTACAATGATTCTAATTGGATTGATTGTTTCTGCTGGTCTTTCAGTTTCCATTGCTCGAATAATCATTGGAATCACTGGGCCAATACCTAGAACACTTGGAAGTTCGAGTGTAGGAATCCGTCCACGTGCCTGGGGGTTGGCCAGTGCAATGTTAGGTGGTTGGCTACTAATTAGCCTACTCGTGGGCCCTGTTTTGGGTTCGATGTGAGACAGCGAACAACCGAGAGCATCATAAGAGTGGAGTCACTCGTTGGGTTACTCCTTTGGGGGTATAGTATAACCTGGTAGTACCGCGGGCTCCAGTTGCACGGGAATGACGACGAGTGGGTAATCTGATGGTTTTGATGACCAACTGGAGCACCGACCCTTCGCAAACCGAGAGCGTGCATCTGCCAGGTGCACGCTAAGCGGAAGATACCCGCTAATCTGGGTTCAAATCCCAGTGCCCCCACCAAATTTCATCTTTTTTTTAACAATTGAGAATAAGAGAGGTTGAAGACCTCCTCTTGTGCGCCAGTAATTAGATGAGTCGCAGAATGGTCGCTATGGCGCTTGTCTTTTTGATGCTCTCTCCATTAGCAGGAAGTCTCTCTGCACCAACTCATCATTTCTTAGATTCTGACAATTTGCAGTTGATTGGAGAGGGTCAGACAACAGAAATTCCTCAGCAAGCCGAAATCTGGTGGGATGAAGATATAGAGTGGTGGGAAGTTACTACATTAGACATAGACCGAAATGGCATTCATGATTCTTTACAAAATGCAATTGGTCAGGTGAATATTGGTCTCTCATACGATAATGAGGTGACTGAGGAAGACCGTGAACTTCTGAAATCACTTGGCTTTGAGATAAATGTCGAATTACCAGTGGTTAATGCACTATTACTTGGAAATGTTGAATCTAGTCAAATTTGGGAGTTAACTGAAATTGATGGAGTAGTTATGGTTGAGAGATATGGCTCTTTAGTTTTCTACGGTGATGTTCAAACTCCAAACGTCAAAGCTCGTAATTCAACTGAATATCCAATTGGTGCTTGGGATTCTGGAGTATCAGGTCAGGGAGTTAACATTGCAATGGTTGATACTGGAGTAGACAATGAACATCCCGGCTTGAACCAGAAGTTCATCGCAGGATATGATGCTGTTTGCTACATGCATTCAGACCCTCAATGTATTCTTGCAGGTGGTCGAGCCGAGGACGGTTCATTTGATCCTGATGATGGCAATCAGCATGGAACTGCTTGTATGGGGATGGCTAGTTCAACAGGATTAGAGGCCGATGGTTCTCAATCAGAGTTCTATGGTTCTGCGCCTAATGCTTCCTTAATAGATGTGAGAATTGGTACTGATGTGGGGGCTGGTCCCTTTGAAAATTATTTGTTAGAGCAGGAATTTTATGAATCTGCAATGAATGGACTACAATGGATTATTGACCACAGAGATGATGCTTGGTCTGGAGCAGATGAGAGCAACTATGGCATTGACATAATTTCACTTTCTTGGGGAATAACAAGTCATGAAAATGGCGGTTCGGATGGTTCTGATATGCATAGTCGAATACTCGACGAAGCCATGGAATTAGGAGTCACAGTATCTAATGCCGCAGGTAATGATGGCCCAGACAATGATGGTTTCTCAGGAATGAGCGCCTCATCACTCTCCATCACAGTTGCCGCGTCTGACGATCAAAACACAGTCAACAGAACGGATGACACTATTGCTGGATATTCTTCACGTGGTCCTCGCAAGGATAATGGAGATGGAAACCCAATCAATGAGTTAATTCCAGAGATTGGCGCACCGGGTTCAAACATAATTCAGGCTGAGGGATGTGTATCTAGCGGAAGTTGCAATAATTTCCTTGGAGGCGATGCAACTCAGAACACATACACTGGACGAGGCAGTGGGACCTCATATGCAACGCCATCAGTAAGCGGTGTTATTGCATTAGTTATGGAGGCGAATGAGGATCTTACTCCATTGCAAATCAAAGAGGTTCTCAAACAAACTGCCGAACGTCGTGGAGAACCTAGTGCTCCTGATGTTGACCCATATTGGAATCGTGATTTTGGTTATGGTATAGTGGATGCATTAGCAGCAGTTGAACTTGCTATTTTTCTTAAAGAATCAGGCCAGACTTTGACTGTTGATTCTAGCATCCAAAATCACTTACTTTCCATTTCCGCTAATGATTCAATCAATGTCACTGGCCACTCATGGGGGCAGATTGACTCGATTGATAGGGTCGTGTATAGGATTGATGGTGGTACTTGGGAAGAGGTCACATATTCTGTTGTTCCAAGTGAGCTGGGTGCTTTGACTCCATTTGAATGGCATGTACTTCTCAATCCAAAGTCTCTTAGTGCTGGGCAACACAAAATCGAAGTCCATGCAATCTCTGGCGAATCCATTTCATTACCTGTTTTTGCAGATGTGATTGGAACTAGTGGAGGTGAGTCTACTACTGGAATCCCGGCATATGCGATAGGATTCGTTGCCCTAGTTGCTCTAACTTGGATCTCTTCACTAGTTTTGATTCGATTTCGTTCAGATGATGAGATTGATAACATTATTTCAAACATTAAAAATCAAAATCATACTGAAGATGTTTTTGAAGCCGAGTTGATTGAATAATCTGCATTTTTTAACTATGAAAGCAGAATCTGAAGGTTTCGAAGGCGTGTCTTAAAATGCTTAGTCAGACGTCCGTAGGTCATGGTGCGGTTTTCGGACAGAGCTAACAACATCCAACCTACGGGTGTTCGCCGCATGTTTGACATGGCTGGCGATGATGCTGTTCAGTTTGGCCTAGGTGAACCAGACTTCCAACCTCCTGAAATTGCTATCAAGGCATTCACTCGAGCGATGGAGGATGGGAAGAACAAGTACACAACTACTGCAGGTCTTCCTGCCCTTCGACAAAAAATAGCGGAGACGTGGCATCATTTGTCTCCATCTCTAGATGAGTCTAATGTTTGTATGACTATGAGTGGAACCAATGCACTATTGGATGTATTCTTAGCCCTCCTTAATCCAGGGGATGAAATATTACTCCCTGAACCATATTTTCCTCTATACCCTACTGATGCAGTGATTTGTGGAGGTAATCCTATACTCTATCCTTGTTTATTCCAGAACGGTTTTGTTCCAACCATTAAGGATTTGGAGAACCTCGTTAATGAAAATACTGTAGCTATCTTGTACAATTTTCCAAGCAATCCTACTGGAGGAAATGTCACATCTGATCAGCGAGATGAACTTGTTGATTTTGCTCAAAAAAATGATCTGTGGATTGTTACTGATGAGGTGTACGATAGAATTGTCTACGATACAGAACACGTATCATTCCTTGGGGCAGGATATGACAAGGTCATCATGATTAATTCATTTTCGAAAACCTTTGCAATGACTGGATGGAGAATTGGATATATCCTTTCTGAAAATGATGAAGCAATGGGCCATATCACAAAAATGCAGTATTATGTAACAGCATGTAGCAATGATGCCATGCAGTATGCAGTTCTTGAAGCAATGGAGAATGCCTCTGATTATCCGGCTCAAATGTGTGAAGAATTCAAGGCGCGCCGCGACTTGATTTGTGATAGATTGAATGCTATGCCAGGAGTTTCTTGTCATGTACCCACAGGGGCATTTTACGTATTCCCTAAGGTCGAGGTGCCAGGAATGAATAGTGAAGAGATTGCTATGGCTCTTCTCAAGGGAGGTGTTCTTTGCAGCCCTGGTTCTGCATTTGGTGAGGCGGGCGAAGGTCACCTTCGCTTCGCTTACACAATAGGTCGTGAGGATATATCTCGAGGTATGGATAGAGTAGAGAATATACTTGCAAACCTACGCGGCGATTGAGGTGTAGAATTGGCTGATACAGTACTCACTGACGCTGTAGGATTCTTATTCTGTTTGATTCTATTTTCAATTATTTCAAAGAGAATCAAATTGCCATATGTTGGATTAATCATAATTCCTGCAGGAATCGCCCTTTACTCAATAGGACCTAACCCCTTCCTCTTTGGTATATTCTTAGCAACAGGTTGGCACTTGTTGTCGGTGGGAGTCGGCATAATTTTCCCAGTTGAAGAGTTGTAATCTAATCATCGAACAAATTGAATGGCAAATCAATCATGCGGCTCCCTTGATCTTGATTATTCTCTTCCTCATTGGTTGAGTCATTATCACTATTGGTGGTTCTTTTCCACGGGGCGAATCCATCTAGGGGGTCTGTTTCTTCTTCTTCATTCTCCTGCTTATTTTTTTCCTCAAGCACATCCTGATTTAGATTCACTATTTTTTCTTCTTGGTCTCTCATCCAATTAGGCATATCATGGGCACCACCAAGTACCGAGATTGTAGTAAACACAGCCACAGGTAGGACTGAAATTGCAACAAGAAAATCAATAATTGCAGCATCAGGAATACTTTCTTCCGGCATAATTGTGTTTAGTAAAACTGCTTCTAGTTGAACAGTATGCCAAGCAGAATAATCAACATCGAGCCAAGAAAGTCCTAACTCTAGACTAATTCTAGCAAAGAACCAAAATATGATGATTGGCAATATCCATGAAAATTTAGAGATTTTCGCAAGTATTTTTCGAAACCAAGCAGCAATGCCAATTAGGTGGATTGAGTAGACTGGTTGAAGTCTAAGGCCAAACCACAGTGCTACAAAATATCCCGCCATTCCTAACTCAAATGCGTGATCAGGTTCAATGTATTTTGAGGGAATACCTTCCATTATAGCCAATGGAATTGCAATAAGCGCTACTTGGATTGGAATGGCAAGAATTTGCAAACCTCCATGAATCGATAATAGATCATAATCTTCTGATTTACTGTTCACAATTCTTGCCATCTTTCCATATGGGCTGCGATGTAAATCTAATCTTGCACGTTCTACAATTTCTGAAGAATTTACTGGCCTCCTTAATCCTAGAACAGTAATCCAACCCCCTCTGTTGGCTACACTTGTGGGTCTGTATCCTCCAGCAATTAGAGCTAAAAATAAGGATAGCAATCCATAAACTAATCCAGCAATGATAATCCAATATAATGAACCTAAATCTAGATTAAATGCCAATTGGTCATCTACTCTTTCAATTTTTAACAAATAAGTTAGTGAGAATCCAACTATAGGTGCAACAGTAACCTGTCCAAGCACTATAGTTATCAGAACAATTCTGGGCAAGAGTGGTTTATCTCGCCTTGCCATAGGTGTCTCGCGTCTAGTAGCAAACATAAGGCCTTCATTCCTATTAGCATTATTCGAAGTGGTTACTTGAGGTAAATAAATTCTCCAAATCACGAAGATGTAACTTTCAAAGAGTGCCGCACGCAATTAGCGAACCTTCATACACAAATTGAAGCCGCAACAATTTGTTTCTGATGCGTAGCATATCACCACTGGCACTTTTTGCCATTCTGATGTTAACTAGTCTTTCCCCGCTAGCATTTGATTCTAATCTAGAAATTACCAAGCATACTAATTCAGTATCATCCCGTGATTTAATTGATTTTGAGGTCACGGGTATAGAAATTGGAAACAGTTCCAACAATGCTCATGAATGGGTCAACTCTGATGACAGTATTGTATACTACGTAATCCGTGACGAATTAATTCAGATTAACGTCACATTCGCCCAAGTTGGAACTTCAGGACAGCCTTCTTTTGCCATCGGGAAATTAATTATCTGGCATCCGATTGGCTTCATGATTCAAGAGTGGGAGGTCAATATGACCATCTCCGGAGGCCAGTCATTTAGAGCCCAGTTTTATTGGACTCCTAATGCAGCCCATAGTCAAATTGATGAGGATGGAAACCTTGTTGGAGGAATTATCCTTAGGGGGTTAATTGATGGTGGTCTGGCTGATGGTAATTCCAATAATAATCAGTTAGATTATCAAATGCCCGTCGCTATTTGGAATGATGCAATGGAAAATGGGATTTGTGGAGATGTTGATGGAGATGGATTAGTTGACTGTCCTAACCAACTCAGTTATGGTAATCCCATCTGGGTTTCTACCGGATATGATTCAGATGGCACGATATCGGATTACCCTGATTCTTTTGGTCATTGGCGAATGGGCGAAAATTCTAGTGCGATAGGTGAGCGCCATTGGAGAGTTTCTCGCCCAGGTTCAGACTATGCCAGTAACAGACAGGATCGTCTATGGTGGGGATGGCTTTCTCCTACTGATACTTGTGATGATCAAGGCCATGGTTTTGGTTACGGCAATTATGATTCACTTGTTTCATCAGTTTATGCTAATAATTTCTGTAAGGTCAGTATCTCGGGTTATGAATTTCTAACTCTACAATTGGTTACTAACGCATGGGGTGATATGGGTGAAGGTGATCAAATTCAAATTGAACTCGATCCATCTTCTTCGAATTCTGAAAATAAAAATTACACTTATCCCTCAACTGGCTTATCTAGTGTTGAAGGTGACTGGTCTCAATTAATCTGGGATATGACCGATACTCTCCCTAATGACTCCTACAACTTAGCTTTCCGTTTTAATTCAGATAGTTCCATTGCTACTGAAGGAATTCATCTAGATGGTTTCATCATGTTTGCTATCGAGAAAGTACCCGAATATACTTTGGATCTTGAATGTGATGACATCCTACCAAATGCTTACATTGTCATCCCTGATGATCCCGAACCTCCCGTTCTTCATTGTATAATCCATAATAATGGGTATATTGATATTGAGCTGAAATTATATTCTGAGATTAACAATATTTCTTGGATGTATGATGATGCAATTCGTATTGACTCAAATAATCCAACTGATCACGATAACTATGTCAAAACTAATTCCATTAAGGCTCTTAATTCGACCGAAGTTTGGTTTAGTCTTGATATTCCTGATGGGGCCGGTGTTGAGGAATTAATGTGGTATGTCCACATAGGCGATGGTGTGACAAATTCAACAAAAAATTTCCTCAATCTTCCTGTGGATGTCGAATCATCATATTCTGCTTATTTGACGCAGGCACCTCCATATTCTAATCCCGCTCTTACTCTCCTTCCTGGTGAGAGTGGGACTGTTCCAATGACTCTAAAAAATACCGGGAATAAGATTTCTTCTTGGGATCTTTCAGCCTCTTTTTCTGATAATAGTTGGGGTTCTAGCAATATAAAATGGTTAAATGAATCCGGTATTGAGATTAGTAGTATTCACACAGTCGTTAAAGAAATGCATGACTTGAATGTTCATTTGACTGCCCCTGAAAATATCTTGCCGGGAACTTATGCAATTACTCTTCTTGCGATCGGAGCACCTCCAGCAGAAACGCAGTCGTCTTGGGTAATTTATATCGAAATTCCAATTTATCATAATTTGGAAATTACTCCCGAACATACTCATCTGATGTTCCCTGCTGACGGAAGTCTGAAGATGTTAGAGATTGAGTTAACTAATTTAGGAAACACCGAAGAATCATTCGATTTGAGTGTTGATGCTGATTGGAAACTTGGCATTCATTTCCCCAGTGAACAGACTCTCGGAATTGATTCATTTGGAGGCGACACTCGAGTTCTTTTGCTATTCCCAATGCCACATGGGATAGTTAATGATACATATCAAATTTTGATTCAGGCTACAAGTAGAAGCGACCCCTCTTATTCTAAGGGGGTTTTCATTTATCTTACAGTCAGTGAGACATATTTGATTGAGATTCCAGACCTAGATTTGACAACTGAAGTTTATCGTGGAGGTGATGATCCACGAACTCTAAGGTGGGAAATATGGAATCATGGTAACAAGGCAGACAGATTCCATGTGTCTTTCGACTCCAGTCATGATGATATTACTGCCTTTTCTGATGGATTGAATAATGGCAATACGAATTGGGTTGAACCCGGTTCTTCATATAACTTGACTCTAACTTATTCATTTGGAATAGATGCAGATGGCGACAGGACAGTCACAATGATAGCTGAAAGTCTTCAATCTATTGAATCAGATACATATTCTGGTCAATCTGTTTCAAATGAAGGGCAAGCCCAATTCAAAGTAGGTCAAGTTGGATGGCTTTTAGTCAGCCCTTCGTCAACGGCGACATTAGTTATTGATGACAGAGGTACTTATCTAATCGAGTATACGGTTCTGAATCTCCATCCTGATGCGGTACAATTGATGAGAGCCGATATAGACAGAAATACAGAGCCGGAATTATTCTTCAACGTCATTGATGTGAGAGTAGAGAAAAATGATCGAGATTTCGTACTTGGCCCTGGTGAAAGTAGAATTGTAACAGTCGAGGTAGATGTGAGTGAAGAAAATCTTGATAATTTAGCTGAAAATTCTTTGGAATTCAATGTGAGATTAGCAATTGACTCAGACATAGATAAAGTTACAACTCCTTCCAAAATTAGATTTATAAAAACGATTCAAATTGAGGAAGGGCCAGATACAGGATTCTATGCGAAACTAACTGCGAATATCCTTTTTGTAATTGCAGGTCTAATTGCGATGGGATTTGTGTTAGTTATTACAATGAGAATAATCAAGGATGCTGGTGCTCCATTAGAGGAGTATTCTAGTCTTGATGATTATTCCTCTGTTCTAGGTGAATTTGGCGGTGATTCATCAGTTCCTTCTGCTCCTAGTTTGCCTATTGATGATGATGTTGCAAACTCAATGTACGGCGGAACAAGAGAAATTTTTGAAACTGCAGTTGCGGATATGCCCCCCCCACCTCTCCCTGAACCAGAGATGCCTCAGCCAGAAATAATCGAAGACACATTTGAAGTTGAGCCAGACGATGAGGTTTCAACTAATGTCGTCCAAGACGAATTACCTCCTGGTGCCCCTCCTGTCCCAGAAGATGGCCTGCCAGATGGGTGGACTATGGAGCAGTGGGCATATTATGGTCAGAAGTGGCTGGATCAAAACAAAGGCGAGTGAGCCTGAAATTGCTTCCTAAGCCTGATTCATCCTCGCGTATACGTGTGCGAGGCCTTATGACCCCCTCTTGGGTCGGCGGGATGCTAGAATCTGGAGTGTGATTTCCGATGTACAACGGTCAACAACCGATTTTTATCCTCAAAGAGGGTACTACGAGAACCAGTGGAAAGACCGCTCAGAGCAATAATATTGCAGCCGCCAAGGCAGTCTCGGATGCTGTTCGCAGCACCCTAGGTCCAAAGGGGATGGACAAGATGTTGGTCGATTCTATGGGAGATGTTGTGATAACCAATGATGGTGCAACAATCCTCAAGGAAATGGACATTGAACATCCTGCAGCCAAGATGATCATTGAGATAGCAAAGACACAGGAACAACACTGCTTCGATGGAACTACCAGCGCAGTAGTTATTGCTGGAGAATTACTCAAGCGTAGTGAGGATTTAGTTGAACAGAATGTCCACCCTACAGTAATCTGTGAAGGATTCAGACTAGCTGCTGACAAGGCTGCTGAGTTAATCGATTCACATGCAGTTAATGTTGATGAGAAAATGCTAGAAGAGGTTGCTAAAACAGCCCTTACTGGTAAGAGTGCAGGAGCAGTCAAAGAGTTTCTTGCTGATATCAGCGTTCGTGCAGTTCTCGCTGTGACTCAGGATAGTGGAGAAGAAATTATTGTCGATTTGGATGATATTAAAATCGAGAAGAAGCAAGGTGGATCAATCAAAGACAGCACTCTTGTTGATGGAATTATTCTTGACAAAGAAAGAGTGCACTCTGGAATGCCCCGTAGCATTTCAGATGCTAAGGTTGCATTGATTAATTCCCCTATTGAAGTGAAGAAAACGGAGGTCGATGCTAAGATTCAGATTACAGATCCGAATATGTTGGCTCAGTTCCTTGATGAAGAAGAATCCTATCTAAAAGGTCTGGTTGAGAAAATTCAGTCTGCTGGAGCCAATGTTGTAATCTGTCAGAAGGGCATTGATGACTTGGCACAACATTACATGGCAAAGTCTGGTTTGTTTGCTATCCGAAGAGCCAAAAAGAGTGATATGGAGGCTCTTTCGAAGGCAACTGGAGGCAACATAGTTACCAATATTGATGACCTTTCTGAAGCGGATCTTGGAACTGCTGCCACGGTCGAAGAGAGAAAAATTGGTGATTCTGATATGGTATTCGTTACAGGATGCCCTGAAGCAAAAAGCGTCAGTGTACTTCTTCGTGGTGGTACTGAGCATGTGGTCGATGAGATTAGGCGTGCCTTCGATGATGCAGTTGGTGTAGTTGCCGTGGCTCACGAAGATGGAGCAGTTCTAACTGGAGGTGGCTCTGTTTTGGCAGCAATTAGTAGAGATTTGCGTAGTTATGCGGAAGGGATTGGTGGCCGCGAACAAATGGCCATTGAGGCATTTGCAGGGGCCCTTGAAGTAATCCCTCGCACTCTAGCAGAAAACGCAGGCCTCGATCCAGTCAATACTATCATTGATCTCAGAAAGGCTCACTCAGAGGGACATTCTACTCATGGTGTGAATGTCTATGATGGGGGGGTGGTCGATATGGCAAAGAGCAAGGTCTTCGAACCTAGTAGAGTAGTTGAGCAGGCAATCCAATCCGCTTCTGAGACTGCAGTTATGATTCTAAGAATTGATGACGTCATCTCAAGTAAGGGTGGCACTGGTATGGATGCTGGTGACTTCGATGGCTTCGACATGTAGGGTCTAATACGACCGTAGGTCGTACACCTTGACTACATCAAGTTCAAGAATCGGTTTCAGGTGGGCGGTTCACCCGCAAGGGTCGAGCTGGTGAAATGTCCATTGTCAGCGTTTACATCGAAGATGGTTGTATTACCTGTGATGCTTGTGAAGAAACCTTACCAGAGGTTTTCGAAGTTACCGATGATACCTGCTTCATTAAGCCTGATTCTAGAGTTGATGGCGGCTACGATCGTAATGAATCTCAAAGCGCTTTGAAGCAGGACTTTATATCTCAATTCAAGGATGATCTGCTTGATGCAGCCGATGCCTGTCCTGTTGATGTCATTATCATTGTAGAGGGTGGTTCGACCCCCACTCTTGTAGAAGAAACCCCAGTGGTTGAGGAAGAGTCAGAGGAAGTTGTAGCCGAACCTGTGGAAATTGCAGGAGATGACTTGGGGGAACTACTCAGTGTAGGCGATAGAAGTCTCGCAATTCTGTTCGGTTCGCAATCCGGAAACTCAGAAGGAGTTGCGGCTAAGATTGCCAAACAGGCTGCCAACTATGGTTTGGAAGGTACAGTTCATGACATGGATGGTTTTGATTTATCCTCTCTTTCATCGATGAAGCGAGTCCTCATTGTATGCTCGACATGGGGCGAAGGTGAGATGCCGGATAATGCAGAAGAACTCTGGAATGCGGCACAGAAAGGTGCTGCAGGAATGCTGAGTGGAGTGCACTTTTCTGTTTGTGCACTTGGAGATTCAAGTTACGAATTCTACTGTGAATCTGGAAAGGATTGGGATGAGCAATTTGAGAAACTTGGTGCAACTCGACTTATTGATCGCGTTGATTGTGATGTTGATTATGAGTCTCCTGCATCTGAATGGGCGGTTAATTCTCTTGCAGCTATGGCTGCCGTAGATGGTACTGGCGTGTTCCATGAAAATATGGTTGAAGCAATGATGGCTCACGCTGCCGGTGATGTCAGCGGCGCTGAGGGTGAAGATGGATTTACTGTTCCAAATATACTTAGTGAATCAATTCCTGCTGAGATTTCAATATTCCGATATGACCCAGAAAGTGCATCAACAGGTGCAGACACTTGGGTATGTTCACTCCCCGGTCATATGAGTATGCTAGAAGTTCTTCGAATGCTAAAGAGTACTCATGATGGTAGTCTGTCATTTAGAGATGGATCAACTAATGATCCTACAACAGCAATCTGTGTGAACGGTCGTCTTATCCTTCCTGGAACTGTTCGAATCGACTCTGTTGCCCCAATGAGAGATGGCACACTCCGTCTTCGAATAGACCCACTTCCTGGATTTGATGTAGTCAGGGACCTTGTTGTAGATCATTGGTCTCTAGAGCGCAAAAGAGAGTCATCTAAGCCTTGGATGGTCGCCGCAACTCGAGAAGGAGCTTCTACCCCCCAAGGCACGATAGGGATTATGGATGGAAATACAGCTAGTGCCTTGCACTCGGTTACTGATTTCTGTAGTGCTGCCTTACTCCATGCGTCTTCAGATGCAGCACCTTATGCAAATGGATATCTAGGTCCATCTGTATTGTCTAGCATATGGGCTAGACGTAACGATCCACGTTCATCTCAAGGCTCTGTTGCATCTATGGATGCTACTCTCAGTTCTTCAAATGGAATTAAGGCTGAGACTGATTTCACTAGTATTCGTCGACAAAATCCTTCTGCAGCAATTATTGCAGATGCCTTACTTGATGCCAAAACCCATGTCCTCGAAGGAGATGGTTACAATGGTAGGCATGGTAAGCACGTTTGGTGGTACACCTGGACTTTGAAGAGTAGTGGGAAGGTGAATGATACCGTTCTCTACAGACAGGTATTAGGGCCAATCGGACTTCTTGGCAATTTGACTTCTGGAGTTACCGCAAGGATGGTTACTGGATTCACCCGAACTGGAGGCGACATGTTCTATGATATGCTTGCATTAGTAGCACCTCCGGCCGGTGTTGGAAAGATGCCTCGCCAATTCAATTCGTCTGTTGACAATCATCACGAAGTTGTGGCTATATTCAACGAATTAGATGGGAGATTCTGAGGTGTTATTATGGCTAAATATGCTTACCATCCAGGAAATGTAGCTCACAGCAGTGCTCCAGAGGTTGCTACAACAATGGAGTCTTTGGCACATACACTAAACATTACGCTTGTTCCATTGAATGGTGCAACTAGTTGTGGTGCAGGTATTGTCCGTCAGGCTAACAGACGTTTACAGTTGACTCTCAATGCTCGAACTTTTGCAATGGCGGAGGCCCTAGGGCTTGACATCATGACTCCATGCGCTGCTACTGCAGGGAATTTGAATGAAGATTTGGCTACTCTGAAGAGTGATCAAATTCTATTGAAAGAGATTAACGATACGCTTGCCAAAACTTGTGGTTTGACATTTACTGGAGACGTATCCGTTCATCATCTCCTTCATGTCATAGTCGATGAAATAGGGATTGATGTTTTGGAAAAGAAGATTGTAAACCCGATCGATTTTACTGTTGCCGGTTATTATGGTCCAAATATGCAGCAGGAGGGTATGTGTGGCGGTGACGATGTCTTTGATCCTAATTATCTAGAACAGGTCATCTCAGCTCTTGGTGGGACTCCAATTGTCTGGGAGTCTCGCACTCAAAGTGTAGGTGTTCCTGGACTATTTTCAGAGGAGTCTACTGTAATGAAGCAGGCTGCTGAAGCTCTTTCTGAAGCCAAGGCCGAAGGCGCAGAATTGATTGTTAGCGCCTGTAATCTGTCTCATGCAGTACTTGACATATACCAAGGAAAGGCTGGTCGGAATACAGGGTTGGCCACGAATATCCCTGTGATTCATCTATGTGAGATGTTATCGTTTGCACTTGGTTGCCACAATGACAGATTAGCCATGCTCCGAACCCGCATCGCTGTTATCGGTGACTAATTTTCTCACCCGAGCGAAATGTTCTCCAGATTTCCCTTACTTGTGTTTCAGAAATCCCTTCAATTTGTCGAAGTTCGTCTTCATCTGCCCAAACTAGTCCGGCTATTGTTCCAAATTTATCAAGAAGATGATTTGCAAGTTCTTTATCAACACTCGGAATAGCTACTAGGAGATCTCTTGTGGCGACTCTTTCATCATCTATATCTCGTAATTCCTTAACTCCAGCCGCTGCCTGCATCATAGGGTCTGTCCATAATTCGGGTCTACCTGACTCCAATCGTTCACGAGCATTCGAACTCAATCCATCTAGCATAGATTCTTCACGTCTTGAGGCTACAATGAGAAACCTAGCAGTTTCGGTTCCATCCTTTGTAGTAACAACAGGGATTCCGAAATCAAGAGTCAGTGTAGTTAGGGCACCCATTAATGCATGTGGGTGAACTCTTGTAGATCTGAATAACCCCTCTCCTTCAATGAGTATCAACGATCGAGGGGCGGCTCCAACAATCCTTGAAGCTTGTTCAAGAAGCCTACCGTCAACTAATGAATCAACAAAGTCACGCACGGTCTTTCGCTCGACAAGAATCCTTTCACCAATGCGAAAATCACCAGTAAGCAACCTGTCTATTTTCACATCAGCACCCATGGCCTTTAATCGGGCTATTACTGCACTATTCAGTTCCCTATCATCTGCAGTAATAGTTGCACCAGGAACATCTGGAAGTATAGATTCATTAAGTTCAGTCACGTTTTGTGTTACTGAAAGAGTGGTTTCTGCATCATCCTTTTTTGCATTAACTGAAGGATAGATTTCCTTTTCTGAATCTGGTATTGTTTTTGTCGCCCGAAAATTTTCAAGTCCTGTTTGTCCTTTAGGTCTGAATGTTGACGGGGGTAAATTTGGAATTCTCTCAGCCTCAGGGTCCGACTCAACATTTTCTTCAGTTGCAAACTCCGGTCGGTGTTTTTCTCTTATTTCTTTAACAAATTCAACAGCAGCACAAAACTCATTTTTTCTTTCTACTTGGAATGAATCTAGATTAGATAAATCATGATGAGTTTTGCGAGTCAATTTCCTACGAACTTTCGATACGGCTCTATGCATATATTCCTCTCTTCGAAGGGCCGCAGCGCGAGCCCCTTCATCTCTAGTTTCTTCTGCAATCAAAACCACAACATCTCCATCGCGATGTCGGCCGGTTCTGCCTCTGCGCTGAATATTTCGAATTTCACTTGAAACCGGCTCGTAGAATATGACTAAGTCAGCGGAAGGGATATCCAAACCTTCCTCTCCTACACTTGTCGCAATCAGAACATTTCCTTCGCCATTGCGAAATTTTTCAATTCGTTCAACTTGTTGCTTTGGTGTTAGGCCTTTTCCAGAACCCCGTTTACTCTGTCCTATGAATTGAATTGGCTTCACGCCCTCCAATCCCTCAAGGACATTTTCTAGAGCTCCTACTGTATCTCGATAAGTAGCGAAAACAATTATTCGGGATTCGGGGTCACGACGTAACCTTTCACGTACTAATCGACGTATTGCGCTAACTTTTGTATGCGATTCAGACATTTCTTCTAGACTCTTTCTGAGACTCTGAATTCGCGGATCTCTGAGTAGATTACGTGTATTCTTCTTTCCAGAATCTCCACCAGTTTCCTTTCTATCTAAGAATTCCTTGGAAGCTGCAGTTCCTTGGCAAAGAAGGTGATTAATTAGGTGGTGCAGACTCATTGCAAGGCCAATCTGACTCATCGAAGAGTAAGCATTCGCTTCACCTCTGTTTACAGCCATTTTTGACCTATCCATTGCATTAGCTAGTCCTGAATGAGTAACTGCCCCACTCATGACATATCTGCCAAGTCTTCTTTCTCTATCGACTATGCCTTCCTGCCATCGTACAAAAGGCTCGGCTAACTCACGAATTTCGTCTGGAACTCTAACTCTCAATTCTTCAATATCTAGAGATGCTAGATGTTCAGATAACATTGGTTCCGTCGATGAACGAATGTGGATTCTTTCAACTTCTAGCCGTCTGCAAATTTCGTCGACCTTGTCGAAGTTAGATCCTGGGCTAGCAGTCATCCCTAGGATAAGTGGTTTGCTAGCCAAACTCAAGTACAAATCTGCGACTTGTGCTTCTCCTCTTTCACCTGTAGTGTGGTGTGCTTCATCAACAACTAGAATACAACAATCACGCAGATCTAATACGCCTCTATTGACATCGTTGCGAACGACTTGTGGAGTTGAGACAATTAGGCGGCTTGAACCCCATAGAGGTTGACGTTTTTCAACTGAAACCGCCCCACTCATTGAAAGTGGTTTAATTCCAGAACCAGCAAAAACTCGTTCTAAATCATCCATATGTTGTTTCACTAAGGCTACAGTAGGTGCCAGCATCAACGCCCAGCCCTCAGTTCTGCGAAGCATCTCTGCGATTGTTAACCAAGCGACAGCAGTCTTACCGGCTGCCGTAGGAAGAACAAGTAGAGAAGAACCAGATAGAGCCTCATCAACCGCTTCTAATTGGTAAGCTCTCGCTTCAACTTGCCCCTCTGCGAGGTGTTCATGTCGAAGAATGGCCTTCATGGACACTGATGTACAAAGTCAGGGTTCTAAATCGTTGCACTGCCCCGCCTCTTCAGTTACACCCCTCAGGGGTGCAAATTCATCTTGCCCGATTCGTTCATATAGGGTATGGAGGTCGCAAGCCTCGCTCACTACGTGAGGTACCAGACACCATAGGGCTCTGAAATACAACCCGGAACACTGAACCCAATCGGGAACAGGCGTTCGGTGTCACGGTTCCTCCCTAACGTGGAGAGCCCGGTTCGAATCCGCTTTGGCGGCAAACTAATCGGTAAATTACTGGAGGACAAGAAAATGGCCGATCGACACAACCCTCGCCGAGGTAGCATGGGCTTTAGCCCTCGAAAGAGGGCTGTACGACCGTATGGAAGAATTACATCGTGGCCAGAGACTGAATCTTCTGAAATCAGAGTTCAGGGTTTCGCTGGATGGAAAGCCGGAATGACTCATGTTCTCATGGTTGATACCAATCCATATTCCACTTCAGCCGGTCAAGAAGTCAGAAAGGCGGCTACAGTTGTTGAAGTCCCTCCAATGAAGGTCTTGGCAGTACGTGGTTACCACATGACTCCTTATGGGATGCAAACTGTAGGGGAAGTCTGGGCAGAAACCGCAGCATCTCCTGATGGTCTAATGCCACGCTTTGCTAATCAAACCCGTGGGGAAAGGGATGCAGAAGAAGGTCGCAAGCCGGCTATGCGAGCTGGTCGTATACCTCGCCGAGATGGCGAAGTAAACTCAGAAGCATTTGAAGCATTATCCAATTCTAGCCTTTGTGAAGTACGTCTAATCGTCTCCACTCAACCTACTCTCGTAAAGAGCGTTCCTTCCAAGACTCCTGAGATCATGGAAGTAGGACTTGTCGGTGGCGATAATTCTGCTAAACTAGAATGGGCAAAGGAACGCCTTGGTGGAGAAATTGGCGTAGATGACGTTTACCAATCTGGTCAGGAAATTGACGTTGTTGGAATTACTAAGGGCAAGGGCTGGCAAGGTGTCATCAAGCGATTCGGTGTCAAGTTGCTATCTCACAAAAACAGCAAGCGTCGCCGACAAATAGGAAACATGGGTGACTTCGGAACAGGCTATGTCAGGAAGACTATTCGTCAAGCAGGTCAAATGGGATACCACCAGAGAACAGAACTCAACAAGCGTGTCCTACGTATATCAAATTCAGAGGAGTCAGATGTAACTCCAGCAGGAGGCTTCCTTCATTATGGTGAAGTCTCCAATCCTTACATGATAATCCAAGGTAGCCTACCGGGCCCAGCCAAGCGCCTTCTGCGCTTCAGGGACGCGGTTCGCCCTAAGTCTAGTACTCACGAGGTTCAGTTGACCTACGTCAGTACCTCGAGTAAGCAGGGAGTGTGATTAAATGAAGACAAAGTCCTACAATTTGGTCAACACAGTAGAACAAGAAGAGATGGACGCAGGTCTTCTCGCCGAGTACTACACAGTAGCCGTGAAAGATGGCAAGGCTATTGCTCTCCCTGATGTCTTCGAATCAGAAGTCAGAGAGGATCTTATTCGTCGAGCAGTTCTAGCATCTCGTGCAAATCGTCGTCAAGCATACGGTCACAGGGAACATGATGGTAAGAGAGCTCCGCAACCTGGGATGAAGCATTCAGTTGAATGGTGGGGTAAGGGCCGAGGTGTCGCTCGAATTATGCGTAAGGCAGGACAGCGTACTGGTGCCCAAGACCCTCGCACTCGAGGTGGCCGTCGAGCTCATGGCCCTATGGTTGCCAAGGACTGGACACAGAAGATTAACAGTAAGGAAAACTCCCTTGCTCGTAATTCTGCAATTGCTGCTACTGCCAATTCAGAAATTGTCGCAGCCCGTGGTCATCGATTTGACGAAAATCTAAGATTCCCTATTATCATCGATGGATATATCGAGTCTCGTGATGAGGGCGACGAAAAGTACGATATCGAGTCTATGCCACTTCAGTATTCAACACGCAAGTTCGTTGCTATGATGGAAGGACTAGGGCTTGGCTCAGATCTTGACCGAGCTCGTGATGGGCGAAACATTCGTGCAGGTAAAGGTACAATGCGTGGAAGAAAATACCGCTCTCCAAAGAGTATCCTTCTTGTGGTTGCACAGACTGATGGTCTTGCTAAGGCTGCTAGGAATGTCCCGGGTGTGGATGTTGTCGCAGCCAAGGATATCTCTGCTGAGGATTTAGCACCAGGCGGCGACGCAGGTCGTCTTACAGTTTGGACCAAGGCTGCAATAGGAGCAATGGAGTGATTTTCATGGTTGATCCGTACAGCGTAATTAAGATGCCTTGGATTACTGAGAAGACTCTTGAGGCACGTCGTATTGCCGATGCAGAAGGCGTTTACCGTGAGAACAACAACCGAATTGAATTCATAGTCCGCCGTGAGTCAACTAAGGCTCAGATTAAGGCGGCTGTTGAGGAACTTCTAGATGTTCAAGTTGCGAAGGTCAACACAAAGATTACGATTACTGGCAAGCATGCATCCGTGCGTCTTGCTGAAGGTTACGATGCAGAGGAGGCATCGCTCAAACTTGGAGCATTCTGATGAGGTGATATTATGGGTAAGCGTACACGATCACAACGTCGCGGTTCAAGTCCAAAGAATCGCGTATCAAGCCACAGATTCCCTGCTGCTAATCGCCTTCCTCGCGTTAGTGAGAAGATGGGTGAAGTAACCGATCTTGTTCACAGTGCAGCTCACACCGCTCCTCTCGCGCGCGTGAAGTTTGAGGATGGAACCATAGCTCATATTGCTGCGCCAGAGGGAGTATCCATTGGTCAGGAACTTGCATTTGGTGAAAATGTCAGTCTTAGACCAGGAAATGTCACAAACCTCTCTGAAATTCCAGAAGGAACTCCAATTTCTAATGTTGAGTGTCGACCGGGCGACGGTGGTAAATTTGCTCGTTCCGGTGGTAATTCAGCAACTCTTGAAACTCGAATGGGGGACAAAGTAAGAGTTCGTCTCCCAAGTGGTTCTCTCAAGGAACTACCTGCCTCCTGTAGGGCCACAATTGGTGTCCTTGGAGGTCATGGACGAACTGAGAAACCTCTGATGAAGGCTGGCGCAGCACATTATCGTGCAAAGGCTCGAGGAAAACTATACCCAACAGTCAGCGGTGTTGCAATGAACCCAGTCGACCACCCTCATGGTGGTGGAAATCACCAGGCTGTCCACGGACCGAATTCGGTTAGCCGTAATGCTCCTCCTGGACAGAAGGTTGGACATATTGCTCCGAGCCGAACTGGTCGCGGAAGGACAAGGGAACAGTGAGGTGTGAAAAATGGCACGTAGATCAAAGAAGGTTTTCCGCTCACCAAAGCTTGCTCGTCGTCAGGCACGCAAGCGTCGTTCAACTATTGCTGAGCGCCGTAAGAAAGAATTCCTTTGGCGTGGAATGACAATGGATGAGCTCAGCGCTTTACCACTTTATCCTCCTGAGGATCAACCTGAGGCACCATGCATTGCCACACTTATGCCCTCTCGTGCAAAGAGGTCACTATCTCGTGGACTTTCCGAGGAGTGCGAGCATTTCCTAGAGAAGGTGCGAAATAATGAAGGATCCAAGATTGTCAAAACACACTGTCGTGGCATGTATATTCTCCCAGAGATGGTTGGTACTACTGTAGGCGTACACAATGGTCGTGACTTTGTCAAAATAGAAATTATTCCTGAAATGATAGGACATGCATTGGGAGAGTTTGCTCCTACTCGTCGGTCAGTTACGCACACCGGACCTGGTGTGGGTGCTACTCGTTCGAGTAAGCACGTGGCGCTAAAGTGAGGTGAGAAAGATGAGTAGGATATCAGGAAAACCACAATCTGGATACACACAATTGCTCGAGGGTTCATACCTCTCAACTGCACGTGCAGTAAATGTTGACGTACATCACAAGCATTGCTATCAAATCGCTAAATTCCTGCGTGGAATGAATTGTGTTGAGGCTATCGAGTACCTTGAGATGGTAATTGTACAAAAGAAAGCAATCCCATACACTCGACGTTCCCGTAAGGGCAAGGGTGGAAACACAATGGCCGGACACAGGAAGGGTAAGATGGGTCCTGGAAAATTCCCTAACAAGGCATCCAAGGTTTTCATCAAACTCATTAACAGCGCTATGGAAAATGCTCGTCAACGCTATGATACAATCGATGCAGAAGATATGGTGATAACTCACTGTGCTGCTCACCGAGGCCAGGTCCATTCTGGATGGAAGCCTCGTGCGCAGGGCCGTGCAACTCCGAAGAATCACTACCAAATCAATCTAGAGATTTTCCTTGAGCACTTCGGTGAGGAAGAGGAAGAGGACGAATTCTGAGGTGAATATGATGAGTAAAACAAATACCGTTCGTAACATCATTCACCGAAATATTGAGCGTCAATTAGTACGTGAATTTCTTCTTAGAGAAACCGAGCGTGCTGGATTTGGAGGCCTTGAGTTTAACCGAACTCCTGAGGGCACAAAAGTAACACTACAAGCAGAACAAGTCGGTCGAGTAATTGGTCGACGTGGAAAAGTAATTCACGAACTCCAGCGCCGTTTACAAGAGGACTTTAATCTTGACAAACCTCGTTTGGAAGTCAACGAAATAGAGGAACCTCGTCTTAATGCTCAAGTTATGGCCAGCCGACTTGCTTCTTCACTTGAGCGCGGTTGGTTCTTCCGCCGAGCTGGACACAGCACTTCACAGAACATTATGGATGCCGGTGCCCGAGGCTGCTTGATTATTCTCAGTGGAAAGATTTCAGGTGCTCGTCATCGAGTTCAGAAATTCCAGAAGGGGCACATCAAGTTCTGTGGCGAAACTGCTCTAGAATTCATGGATGAAGGATTTGCTACTGCGGTTAAGAAACTTGGAACTATTGGTTGTACAGTCCGTATTATGCGCCCTGGTGTCAAGTTACCCCACGAAATTAGCATACAAGATCGTGCCGAATCTGGCCTTGGTCCAATCGAAGAAGTCTCGATGTTAGAAATCCCAGATGAGGAGCCCGAGGCTCCAGTAGTCGATGAGGCTGCTCAGACAGATGCCAAAGAAGTCGCCGACAATGTCGTTGAGAAGATGGCCGAGATTGAGGCTGCTGCAGAAGAAGCGGATGTTGAAATCGAAACTGAAGATGCTGAAGAAGTAGTTGAAACAGTCGAAGTCGAAGAAGGTTCTGAGGAGGGTGGCGAATGACACACATCAAATCACGCGACATCGATCAGATGAACCCTGAGCAAAGGGAGCGCCGACTTCTTGAACTGAAGGAAGAGCTTTTGCAACTTCGTGCTCAACAGGCTCTTGGAGGTTCTTCCTCCGATGCTGGTGCTTACAAACAAACTCGTCGAACCATAGCCCGACTTCTAACTAAGATGTCTGAGGAGACTAAGGAGTAGAATTGAATGGCTGGCATTTGCAATCTATGTGGTTTACCTGATGAATTATGCATATGCCAAGAAATAGCAAAGGAACAACAAAAAGCAATAATTTCAACTGTAAGAAGGAGGTATGGAAAGATGGTTACTATTGTTGAAGGAATCGATGATTCTGCAATCGACATTGGTAAGCTTGCCAAGCTCCTGAAAGGTGCTTGCGCTAGTGGAGGCACTGTGAAAGGCCGAACTATAGAACTCCAAGGCGAACACAAGAAGCGTGTTGCTAAAGTTCTCGAACAGAATGGATACCAAGTGGAGGTGCGCTGAATGAATCTCTATCATGCACCTTGGTTGGCTCGAAACATTAGCGTTGTTGAGAGTAAGGATCCAACATTGGTCGGAGTATCTGGAATGATTGTTGAAGAAACTCGCAGAACCCTGCGAGTCCGTACAATTTCTGGAATCTTAACTCTGCCTAAAGATGTCATCACATTCACCATAGATTCTGATAAGGACGTTATTGATGGAGCATCCGTTACACAACGTCCAGAGGACAGAATTAACCGAAGATACAGGAGGAACTGAAATGAAAGATATTGGAGTAGATGTCAGTACACCAGAGGGTGAATGGGATGGAGACCAGAATTGTCCATTCTATGGGAGCTTGAGGGTACGCGGTCAGATTATCGAAGGAACTGTATCTTCCTTAGGAATGACAAATTCAATTATTGTTGAAAGAGAAGTCACTCGCTACATGAAGAAGTATGAACGATACGAGAAGAGAACTCGCCGATATGCAGCTCATCTTCCATCTTGTCTTGGTGAGGTCTCTAGTGGAGAACGTGTCCGAATAATGGAATGTAGGCCACTATCGAAGACTGTAAAATTCTGCGTAATTGAGAAGGGGGAAGTTGAATGAGGGGAATTGCAGGAAATTCAACCGCAGGTCTTCCAAGCATGGCCAGAATGGACTGTGTGGACAACACCGGTGCAAAGGTCGTTCAACTAATCACTGTCCTGAAAAAAGGTGGTGTGGCTCGCAGATATCCTGCGGGTGGCGTAGGTGATATGATCCGCGTAACCGTACGTCGAGGTACTCCTGAAACCCGTCGTCAGATATTCAATGCAGTAATTGTTCGCCAAAGACGTCCTTTCCGTCGCGTTGACGGAACTTGGGTTCAATTTGAGGATAATGCCTGTGTCATTACCAACGAGCGTGGTGAAGTCAAGGGTTCCGATATCAAGGGTCCAGTAAGCCGTGAAGCGGCAGAGCGCTGGCCTAGAATCGCTGCAACAGCGAAACAAATAGTGTAGGTGTTAGAATGGTAAGTAAGAAAGCAGGAAAACAGCGTCAGGCTCAGACCGATGCTCCAATTCACGTCCTTCGCAAGAGAATGCGCGCGCGTCTAATAACAGACGATCCTGAACTTCAGTCAGTCCGCTCAGTAACTGTAAGAGTGGGCGATACTGTTGAAGTTCTTCGCGGAGACTTTGGATTCCCAAATAGTGTCAAAACAGATTCACGTGGCAAGAGATTAGGTCAGAGTCGTGGTCGTGCTGGAGTTAAATCCACCATTGCTAGTGTCGATACTAAGAAAGGAATTGTCTTTGTTGATGGCGTCACAAAAACTACTGCTGATGGAAAGGAAGAGGCAGTTCCTCTTCACCCCTCAAACTTAATTGTCACTAAATTAAATGATGCAGATCCTCTACGAAGAAAGAGCATCGTTGAACGTTCTAACGGAGGTGCTGATCAATGAGCAGCAGTCACATGAAGAGATTAACAATGCCACGAAGTTGGCCACTTACTCGTAAGACTGATATTTGGGTCCAAAAACCAAATCCAGGTGGCCATAGTGATGAGATGTGTATGCCTCTTGGTGTAATTCTGAGAGATGTCATGGAACTTGCACATAGCCAGAGAGAAGCTAAGCGAATGCTAGCTACTCGTAAAGTTCTCGTCGATGGAAGAGTTGAAACTGATGCGGGCCGAGGAGTTGGACTGATGGATGTTCTGACAGTTGGTGAGGATAGTTATCGATGTATTCTCGACCAAAATGGTAAACTTCGATATCGCTCAATTTCAGACAAGTCAGCTGCCACTAAACTATGCAGAGTGACAGGCAAGTCAACAATCCGTGGTGGAAAGACGCAGGTACACCTGCATGATGGACGCAACATCACAGTCGATGACGCAAATCAATACAATTCAGGAGATACACTAGTTCTTTCTCTTCCAACACAAGAGGTCTCCGTACATCATGCATTTTCTGAAGGAACACTAGCCTACCTTACAGGCGGAAGTCACATTGGAACAACTGCTAAGGTTGTTTCTAGAGATATCAAGCGCTCATCCAAGGCAAATGAAGTTCAATTCGAAAACTTCGGCACTATTGCTGATTATGTTTTCATCATTGGTTCGCAAAAGGACCTTCCATTGGAGGAATCTGCATGAGTCAGAATGCAAATCCAATGTTGACGCCAACAATCTCTAAGGTCACTGTAAATATCGGTGTTGGTGAAGGCGGTGCACGTCTACAACTAGCTGAGAGAGTTCTTGAGTTACTAACTGGAATGACGTCGATTCGAACAATTTCCAAGTCCACAAACCGTGATCTAGGTGCTCGTCTTGGTGCTCCTATTGGTTGTAAGGTTACTATGAGGGAATCAGAGAAAATTCAGTTATTCCTAAAGGATGCATTTTGGGTTCGTGAGAACACATTGCCTGGATACAACTTTGACCAATCAGGAAATCTTTCTTTCGGCATAGCCGACTACACAGATTTCCCTGAACAGAAGTATGATCCAGATATAGGAATCTTCGGAATGGACATCAATATTGTACTCGAACGCCCCGGTCACAGGGTGTCACGTCGTCGCCGACGTAGCGCCAAGGTGGGTATGGACCACCGAGTGGGCAAGGACGAGTCTAAAGAGTGGTTCAAGGAACACTTTGGACTCACCATAGTGGAGGAGTGAAACATGGCAAAGGATCATGGAGAAGAAATCGGTAGAAGTAACGGCTGTCGTCGTTGTGGAAGAAAACGCGGATTAATTCGCCGACATGGCCTTAGATTGTGCCGTCAGTGTTTCCGAGATGTGGCCCCACAGATTGGATTCAAGAAGTATGCGTGAGGTGATGAAGGATGCAATTTGACCCATTAAGTGATGCTTTTGTCCGTATTTTCAATGCGGAGCAAGCCGGACACTACGAAGTGACAGTTAGCCCAGCCAGTAAATTGCTAGGTAGCATGCTGTCTATAATGCAGAAGTCTGGATATGTCGGAGAATATCAACCATTAGATGATGGTCGCGGCGGTTCATATCGCGTTGAGTTAATCGGCGCAATAAATCGCTGTGGTGTCATCAAGCCACGACATTCAGTAAAAAGAACCGACTACGATAAGTGGGAGTCGAGATATTTGCCGGCTCAGGATTTCGGTTTACTGATTTTATCAACTAATCAAGGTGTTATGAACCACCACGATGCGAAGAAGGAGCGTGTCGGCGGGCGATTGCTCGCTTACATCTTCTGAGGAGGAATAGGTATGCCGAAATTGGATATGATTTCTCATCAAATTAACGTCCCTGAGGGCGTTACAGTAACCTTGTCAGGTAATGATGTAACTTTTGCAAAGGATGGTAAGTCCTTGTCTAGAGAGTTCCGTCATCCTCGATTAGAGGTTCGTAATTCTACAGACGGTCTGCAGGTATTCTGCAATTTGCCTCGCCGTAAGGAGAAGGCTCTTGCTGGAACTTGGGCCGCACATCTAAACAACATGGCCCGAGGAATTGACTCGGGCTTTGAATACAAACTCAAAGCAGTTTACTCTCACTTCCCTATGACTCTCAAAGTACAGGGTAATGAGATGAAAATTACCAATCTATTCGGAGAGAAGGTTCCTCGTATAGCTGCCTTACCTTGGTCTCCTGCCGAGGTTGAAGTCAAGGTTCAAAATAAAACTGAGGTTACAGTTTCAGGAGCAGATCGAGAGAAGGTTGGACAAACTGCGGCTAATATTGAGCGTGCTTGTCACATTAAGAAAAGAGACAGACGTGTTTTCCAAGATGGAATTTACATTGTCTCTAAGGGGAATGAGTGAGGGGGTATCTGAATGGAATACGAAAACATGACAGTTGCTGAACTCAAGGATTTGCTTCGTGCAGCCGGACTACCGGTTTCTGGTAAGAAGGCAGAACTCATCACTCGCTTGCAAGAGTCGAGTGATACCCCTGAATCTGTCGAAGAGACAGAGTCGGAAATTGAAGAATCGATTGACGAAATAGATGATGATGACTTTGAAGGCGAGGAATTTTTCGAAGACGAGTGGGATGATTTCCATACTGCTAGACAAAAGCCAGTCTTAGATGATGAAACTAAGGATGCGTTGAAGACACGTTCAGCTCAGAAAAAGAAGCAACCTAAATTCCGTCGCCAAGAATGGTTCCGCTACAAGCGTCTATCACGAACTGGTTGGAAGAAACCTCGCGGTGATGACTCAAGTCAGCGAAAGAACCGCAAGTACCGCTCACCAATGGTCCGTGTAGGATATGGTAAGATTGCCGATGCCCGAGGACTTCATCCTTCAGGGTTCGAGGAAATTATTGTTGAAACTGCAGGAGATCTAGATGGTTTAAATCCAGAGCGTCAAGCAGTCAGGATTGCCGCATCAGTAGGAAACCGAAAGAGAGCTTCAATTCATGATCGTGCAGATGATTTGGGTCTGAGAATCCTAAACAGACGCCGCTTCAGGCGTAAGGGGGACTTACAATGATGATTACTAATCAGAAGCGTCTTGCGGCTGAAATTTTCAGTAAGCGAGAGGGACGAAAAGTTGGTGTCCACCGAATTTGGGTTGACCCAAGTCCACAGGCATTAGATGAGGTTGCTAACGCAGTTCAGAAAGAAGACGTTCGTCGCTTGATTGAAGAAGGCATAATCAAGTCAAGACCTCTAGTTGGTACTAGTCGAAGCCGTGCCCGAAAGGCATCGGCTCAGAAAGCAAAGGGACGCCGAACAGGACATGGTTCTAGGAAGGGTTCTGCAAATGCAAGACATCCTCGAAAGAGCCGATGGATGAGAACTATTCGTGCTCAGAGAAAGGAATTGAAGTCGATGCGTGAAAGCGAATCAATTACTGCATCGGAATATCGTTACTATTACAGGAAGGCTAAGGGTGGTTCATATCGTTCAGTCTCTCACATGCGATCTAATATGGAGATCGATGGAATTGAGCTCGGAGGTGAGCAATAATGGCACATGGTAAAAATCAGAGATTGCGATACAAGCGTCGCCGAAATGGAGAGACCGACTACCGTCGTAGAATGAGAATGCTCCGAGGTGGCTCTGTTAGAGCAGTAGTTCGTGTATCGAATACTCAGACAATTTGTCAACTTGTAGACTATCAATCTGGAGGTGACGAGATTCTCGTCTCAATCGATGGGCGAACTCTAGTTGACAAGTTTAAATGGCCAATCGATGCATCTCGAAAGTCTGTTCCAGCCAGTTACTTGACTGGATTTGCTATGGGCAAGGCTGCTCTAGCAGCAGGTCATGATGAAGCAGTTCTGGACATAGGTTTGGCAGCATCTTCATCCGGAAACCGCGCCTTTTCCGCTCTCAAAGGAATGGTCGACGCAGGACTAGAAATTCCACACGGAGAGGATGTTCTACCTGATGATAACCGCGTCTCAGGAGCACATATTGATGAATCGATTGCAAAAGCAGTCGAGTCTACTAAGAAGGCAATTGAGGGGGCTAAAGCATGAGTGAAGAAGAAACTGATATTGTTGAGGCCGCTCCGGCAATCGCCCCCGGTCTTGCTCTTGCTCTAGCACAGGAAGAAGAGGGTGGAGATCAGCGCCGAAGGCGTGGTCCAGATCCTCTTGCTGCCCTTAGATCGTGGCAACCTAGAACTCGGCTTGGTCGAATGGTTGCCAATGGTGAAATTCTGACATACGAGGCTGCATTAGCAACAGGACTCCCAATTCGAGAGGTCGAAATTGTAGATGCTTTGATTCCTAATCTAGCTGATGATGTTCTTGCAGTTAACATGATTCAGCGAATGACTGACTCTGGTCGTCGTGTCCGATTCAATGTTCTTTGTGTTGTTGGAAATAGTGATGGATATGTAGGTCTTGCAATCTGCAAGGGTAAGGAAGTTGCTAGTACAATTCGAAAGGCTATTGACAAGGCCAAGTTAAATCTAATTCCCGTAATGCGTGGAAATGGATCATGGGAATCTGGTGGTGGCCCTGGAACTAGCGTTCCTCTGAAGATCACAGGCCGCTCAGGTTCAACTCGGGTAACTTTGATGCCGGCTCCTGCAGGTAAGGGGCTCGTAATTGGCGACTATGGTCGTCGTGTACTTACACTTGCTGGGATTACTGATGTTTGGAGTCGTTCCGCCGGACAAACTCGAACTACAATCAATTTTGCAAAGGCTACATACAATGCTCTTGTTGAATTAAATAAAACTCGAATCGTAGATGCAGATAGAGATCGACTATTCATCACTAGTGGGAGGGGTGAACAATGACTTTCTTGGTAGTACGTGTAAGAAGTGACCGTGGTGTCGAAAGAAGAATTCGTGATACAATGGCTATGCTTAACTTAACACGTGTTAATCATGCAACAATCATCCCAGAAAATGCAACATATTCAGGAATGCTTCAGAAGTCCAAAGACTTCGTCACATGGGGTGTTGTTGATGCTGAAACAATTGAGAATCTATTGAAGACACGCGGTCGTCTTGTTGGTGATAAACCAGTTGATGATGCTGCAATTAAGTCAGGTTCTGAATTCAAGACGGTCAAAGCCTTCGCTAAGGCACTAGCCAATGGTGAGGCTACAATGAAGTCTGTGGACGGGCTAAAGCCAGTCCTGCGTCTTCATCCTCCTCGTGGCTCAAAGGGCTGGGGCGGAATAAAGCGAGCATACACTGTTGGTGGAGCTCTTGGATATCGAGGCGAGGACATTAGTGCTCTCGCTGAGAGGATGATTTGAGGTGAGATGAATGGTATCACGAACTAACAAATTCCGTGGACGCAGTAGGTATCACGGTCGTGGAAAGAAGGCAGGCCGTGGTGCTGGACTGCGAGGCGGTCGAGGAAATGCTGGAATCAACAAGCATCGCTTGATGACTCGTCTCAAGTATATGCCAGGTCACTGGGGTATGCACGGATTTAATCGACACCCAAGTCTTCGCAAAGTCAATATTAGTATCAATCTCAAAGAAGTTTGCCAAATCGCTGAAGGCGATGAGATCAATCTGAGTGAGATGGGATATGACAAACTGCTAGGAAGCGGCCGAATAGAGAAGGCTCTGAAAATAACAGTTGCATATGCTAGTGCACGCGCAATTGAGAAGGTCCAAGCAGCTGGTGGATCAGTCATTCTAGAAGATGGCGATGAAGAGTGGGAAGAGGAATAATCCGTTCAAATTTCAAAAATCAAGGAGGGGAGTAAGTGGTTGACAGAAAAGCATCTGTAATCGGAACCTCCGCGATGTCTCTAATTTACTGGGGCGCTCTAATTTGGTGGCTCAAGGATCCTCTTCAGAGTGCAGATAGCTTGTGGGCTCTGACAGCGGCAAAGACAAAGGCTCTGAAAATCATTGGAGTTTCATTCCCTTATGTTTTGTTTATTATTTGGGGTACTCAAACCGATTTACCTGAAAATATAGCAGAGATGCCATATGTTGGAAGAATGCTAAAGCCAGTTATTTGGTTAGCATTTATGGTATTCTTCTTCGCTTGGGGTTGGGTGGACCCTTCAGTTGTTGGCTTCCTTCTTGTTGGAGTTGGACTACTCGGTCTTACATCGGCCCTAGCCCTAGTATGTTTGATGTATTCAGGACCTGAATCAAGTCGGCTTTATGCCCTAGAACGTCTAGTAGATGTATATCCTTCAATTACTAAACCTGAGGGCCATGTTCGCTTCAATCAGAAATTGTGGACAACAACCCTTGTCCTAATCATTTACTTTATGATGACCAATGTAATGATATGGGGTCTATCCGATTCTACTCTGGATGTTTTCTCATCCTTCCGAGCAATTATGGCCGGTGCATCCGGTTCGATAATGCACTTAGGAATTGGACCAATTGTTACGGGTTCAATTATTATGCAATTGTTCGCTGGAGCTAAGATTATTCAATTAGACCTACAGGATTCAGCCGATAAGCGACTCTACCAAGGAGTTCAGAAAATCCTTGTTCTAATTATGATTCCAATCGAATCAATACCTCAAGTATATGGATTCCTAGATCCTCATGAATCGGTGATCATACAGTTTGGTATAGGTTGGGCTAATGCACTAATTGTAGCTCAGTTATTCATTGGTTCATATCTTGTTTTCCTTCTTGATGAATTAGTTAGCAAATGGGGCATAGGTAGCGGAATATCTCTATTCATTGCTGCAGGTGTTGCTCAATCCACGTTCGTAGGTACACTCTCTCCATTACCAGTAGTTCAGGGCTCACCAATGTCTATAGAAAATCCACCTTCGGGGACGCTTCCGATGATTTTCTACACGTTACGGACTGCTACCAATTCAGAATTAGTTTCCCAAAATGGTTTTGAAACGATTCTGCTAAATCACGCAAATCCTGTAGCTGCTTTGGTTTCATCTGTTATTGTGTTCCTAGTTGTTGCTTATGCCGAATCAAGTAAGTTGGAATTACCTCTTACACATGGAAAGGTTCGAGGTCATAGAGGTCAGTATCCAATCCGTCTTGTTTATGCGAGTAACATTCCTGTGATTTTGATGGCTGCATTATTGGCTAACGTCAATATGTTTACTCTTCTGTTTTGGAGCCATCCTGTCCTGTCAAAGGTGCCGATATTAGGCAGAAATGCTGACATATCCTATGCGCATTGGTTTGGTTCTTATGAGCCAAATGCTACCACTCCAACGGGTGGATTTGCTTGGTATTCATCAATGGTCAATGGTGTTGGTGATTGGCTGATGCCATTACTCAATCAATCTGGAGATGCAATGGGGCATTCATTAGGTCAGATAATGGTCCACGTTTTCACCTATGTATTCTTCATGACTGCAGGTTCAACAGTCTTCGCGAAGTTCTGGATTGAAACTACAAATATGGGCTCAAAAGATGTTGCAAAACAGATTGAGAGAACTGGAATGCAGATACCAGGATTCAGGAAGAACCCTGTAGTTCTAGAGCGCATTCTAGAGCGATATATTCCACCTGTAACTATCTTCTCTGGAGCCTTCGTCGGACTTCTAGCAGCCGGTGCAGATCTTTTGGGAACCGTGGGTAATGCAACCGGAACTGGTCTGCTTCTAGCAGTTGGAATTATTCTCAGAACATATGAACAAATTCAGAAAGAACAGGCTATGGAAATGCATCCAGTTCTGCGTGAATTCTTCGGCGCTGAATGACCCAATAAGGTTCATTGGAGTCGAATT
>NTJR01000040.1 GCA_002457595.1 Marine Group II euryarchaeote MED-G36 | reverse complement strand
GCTGAGTTGACTGCTTGAACCATGTTCATTTCTGCCATATTAATCACCACTAAATCTTTTCATTTCATCCCATTGTTCCTGTAGATGCCAAGGGACTTCTTCGTATACTTCTGTAAATATTGAATCATTAGAGGGGTGTGGTCCATTGTCCAAATCTCCAAATTTGACAGCCTCCTTGTAGGCTGCCATTACTTCGGAATCAATACGAGTTTCGAGTTCATCCTGTTTCTCTTCACTCCATTCGCCTATTGCGATTAAGTGGCCAACCAATCTCTTGATTGGGTCGCCACCAGGCCATGCGTCTTGTTCCTCTTTAGGTCTGTATCTTGAGGGGTCGTCGCTTGAGGAGTGTGCTCCAGCCCTATATGTCAGAACCTCAATGTGTGTAGCTCCAGCACCACTAGATGCACGTTCTCGTGCCCATTTAGTCACGGAATAAAGCGCGAGAAAGTCATTTCCATCAACACGGAAACTAGGGAGGTTGTATGCTAACCCCCTCGCCGCAAATGTTGGATTTCCGCTGGCTAAGTTTGTGTGCGTTGATATCGCCCATTGATTATTTACAACATTGAGTATAACGGGTGGTTTGAACACCGAAGCGAAGTTGATGGCGTAATGGTAATCTCCCTCCGAACTAGATCCATCGCCTATCCATGTGATGCAGCACTCATCCAGTCCTTTGTATTGAGACGCCATAGCGACCCCTATACTTTGACTGAATTGTGTGCCAACAGGGCTTGAAACAGATATGTAGCGCCCTTCTTTGTAGGTATAATGTACCGGCATTTGTCGCCCTTTGACATTATCTTCAACATTACCTAGACAATGGCAAATCATACTCACCATATCGCGTCCACGAACAAATTGAGCTCCTGGTTGTCTGTAGGAGGGAAAAATCCAATCCTGAGTTTCTAGAGCCATTGTTTGAGCTATTGCTACCGCTTCTTCGCCAAATGAGCGCATATAGAATGAAAGCTTTCCAGTACGCTGTAACTTCATCAGCCGCTCGTCAAAGATACGCATTCTGACCATGTGTTCAAGTCCTTCTATCAGTTCATCTGCCGATATTTTTGGATCCCATTCTCCACTTGCATTACCTTCAAAGTCGAGAACCCGGATAAGTCCGAATGCGTGCTCATTAGTTTCTGCTGTCGAACAACTGGTGGGGTCAGGTCGGGATAAATCGCCAGGCTCATATTCCCATGTGTCGAAGTGAGCCTTGTCTCCAGGGCGAAATGGAGCATTAGGTATCTGCAAAGTCCCTCGCTTCTTCTCCGCCATGTTACTATCACCTATTACTCATTCATATTGTTTCATGTTCGTTATTCAGTAAATGTTCATTTGGATTTAGATGACTAATTGCAGAACCTGTTGAATCACGGGTCACTACAGGTTCTCCACCTTGTGATTCATCAAATAGTAAACCAGCTCTATATGATGAGCGCACTAGTGGGCCACTAGCGACAGCTAAGAAACCTAGTTCTCTAGCCGCTTGATCCCATTCTGCAAATATTGTAGGGTCTGGGAATCGATCTACTGTTAGGTGTTTCCAACTAGGTTGTAAGTATTGTCCGAGAGTAATGATATCGACTCCAGCTTCTCTCAATAATCTCATAGCATCAACTACTTCCTCATCAGTTTCACCGACTCCAACCATGATACTAGATTTTATTCGAATATCTGGGCGTAGTCGCTTGGCTTCCCTTAGTATTTTCAAAGATTGGTCAAATGAGGCTCTTTTATCTCTAACAATTGAATCTAATCGCGGAACGCACTCTACATTGTGGGCAAATACCTGCAATGGTAGGTCATGTAGTAGATGTTCTAGAGAGTTTAGGTTTCCGTCTAGATCCGAGCAGAGTAATTCTAAGCCAATTTCGGGTGCTTTTTCGTGAACTGCTAAAATACAATTCTTGTAGTGATTCGCTCCTCCATCTGGTAAATCATCTCTATTGACAACCGTGATTACAGCATGTGAAACTCCCATTCTGACTACTGCTTCAGCCAATTCCTCGGGTTCGTTGAGATTCAGAGCAGGTGGGTTTTTTTGTGTATTTATTGCACAAAACCTACAACCTCGTGTACAGATGTCTCCTGCAATCATGAACGTTGCAGTACCACGACCCCAGCAATCGTGAATATTAGGGCATCTAGCTTCTTCACAAACAGTATGAAGTCCGTGTTCGAAAACATTCACCTTTGTCTCATTATAGCGTATTTGTGAGACTCCTGTGGGGAGGGATGTTTTGAACCAAGGCGGAAGTCTCTTACGTTGTGATTTTCGTCGTTCTTCAGGATTCGTTTGAATGGTGTTTTCACAGCCCTCAGTATTGTTTTCGCGAACATCAGTCTGTGGCAGCCTGATACTCATGGAGCCAAGGGATAGACATACGGCGTTAATCGTTCTCATTGTGACTGTTGGCGAGGTCATTACTGCCGAGTTAAAATATACGAGCCGGGCATGCGATGAGTCGATGGCTCGCAGTACGGCACTAGTGACGGGTGGTTCTAGACGAATTGGTCGTGCTATTTCCCTTCACCTTGCAGAAAAAGGTTACTCGGTCGCAGTTCACCACAATTCGTCATCAGAAGACGCCGAGTCTCTGGTCTCCCTTATTCGTTCGAAAGGTGGCGCTGCATGTTCCGTTCGGGCTGATTTATCAAACGTCAATGAAGTCGCTAAAATAATATCTGAAGTTTCTGAGAAGTTAGGGCCCGTAACTTGCCTTGTTAACAACGCCTCTTTATTTGAGTTTGATGATATAGTTAGTTTTAATCAACACTCTTGGGATTCTCATATGGATGTAAATGCTAGGGCTCCAATGATAATGATTCAAAAATTACTTGAACAATTATCTGCTGATGATCAGGCTTCAATTGTCAATATCCTCGATCAAAAAATATTCGATCCAAACCCAGACTATCTCTCATACACTGCTTCTAGATATGCACTCTTGGGGTTAACTGATGCACTTGCAAGAGGCCTTTCTCCTCGTGCACGGGTGAATGCAATCGCTCCAGGTCATACTCTTCCTAGCCCAGAACAGACCCAAGATGGTTTTGAGCGAGCCCAAGCAGAAAGTCCACTTGGCTACGGTCCAAAACCTAGTGATATTGCAGATGCGGTAGGGTATCTTATGGAAGCCAGAGCGGTAACTGGCCAGGTGCTATTTGTTGACTCCGGTGAGAGATTTCTTGCCCGAAGTCGTGATGTACTTTTCGAAACGGAGGGCGTATAATGGAATCCGAAGCCTCCGCCATTCAGAGTCTATTGGAAGAATCATCTGGCGGAATTACTCGGCTATTTCTTGAGGATGTAGTTCGTGAATTAGATATAGGGATACATATGCATGAGATGGGCTCACTTCAACAGATTAGATTTGATGTTCATATTTGGTTAGATGGGACTGAAATGCCAACTTCAGATACTATTGATTCTGTGCTTGATTATGAGTATCTAGACGCCGCCATAGATCGAGTCACAAGTGGAGTTCGAATTGGACTTTTGGAGACTATGGCTTCAAATCTCCTTGATGATGTCATGTCTCCTCCTGAAGTGATTGCAGCTAGTGTACGATTGACAAAGTTGAATGTCAAAGGTTTTGATGGAAAATTTGGTTGCTCAATGTCCAAAATAAAGAACTAATTTTCTTCTTAATCCCTCATTTATTGTTGATTATTGAGGTGGTGCAGGGGGTGGGATTTGAACCCACGAAGCACTAAGCACCGGAGCTTAAGTCCGGCCCCTTTGACCAGCTCGGGTACCCCTGCACTCTGTCTGAAGCACTCATCTACCTTGAATCGAGCGGCTCGAGCGCCCCCTTTCGGGGGCGTATGAAATTGATGCATTACACGCTCTGACCCAAGCAACGCTTTAACACCCCTCCGAGAGCCGGAGGCTGATGGTTGCTAGTAGTAAGGCGTTTTCTCGTCGAGTTGAAGTCGTACTTGCGATTCTAACTGTAACCTTGTTGATGATGCCCTCATTGGTGCAGATAATTGATGATTCTAGTGAATTGAAGAGCGAATATACAGCTGAATCATCTGGTAATGTCGAAATCGAACTTTATACCCTATATTTCGCTGAAATAGAAACCAACGATTCAAGTGATCCGCCTGAAGATAAGGGGTTTATTACAACAGAGGTTCCTGATTCAGGTGGTCAAAATTCACATAGCGCTTTGGATGGTGGTGTGGAATTTAGTACCGGCGAACTGATGAGTTCAATAGAGATATTTGCTAGGCCTAAACATGGTGATGCAGAGGGGCAATATTACCTTCCAGTACAACTTTTTGTTAAATCAGAAGGTCCTTCTGGTTCGCAAATAACTTGGGATGTCCGAGTACTCGTTAATGGCAATACTAAAGGATCCGTTTCTTGGCAAGATGATGCCTGCAATGGTGGATTCTTGGATCCTTGTGGTTTTGATCATGAGATTTTTGAAGTAATCCTTAATGATAATCAGGAGTCGATTACGGCATCAAAAAATCAAGAATTTAAAATTGAAGTTTCGGCTGAAATGTCTGGTTGCGACTCCGGAGGACTTCCAGGAGGGGATAGTTGTACTGCTGAGGTTGCTTGGAATGAAATCGATGACGAATCTACTCGTTTTTCACAAATTGAGTTAGAAACAAATGCTATTGCAGATAGTATAATTCTCGTCCAAAGGCAGGGGGATGAATTGGCTGATGGGTTTGAAATCGATTGGTATCCCAATGACCTGCTTGATGACAGGACAATGCAGTTTCGATTTGATGTCAAGAGCGCATTTGGTCGTTATGATATTGAATCTATTCGATTGTTGATGCGAGATCCAGATGGTTCATACATTAAGGATGTTGAAATCACTGGGGACGATGACGGAGTGAGTGACACAAGTCAGGGAATATTTGGTAAGTATACTTGGACCTATCCTGGCAATTCACTAACTCCTGGCGAATATAGTGTGGAATTAGAGATTGATGATATTCAGGGTAATTCTTTCATTCTTGAGCACGAATCAATAGAGATGCATCAGTATGGTGTTGCCATTAATCATCTTAATGACCGTTCTGTCGAGTATTTCGCACCTAGCGAGACTACAGTTATTCCTCTTCAGTTAATCCACAGAGGGGCCTCAACAAAAACAATGGATGTAACTCTAGACCTTCAGACAAATTTGGGTAGTTCATGGCTAGTTGAGTTTGATTCTCCAGCGGGTTATACTCTTAATCAAGGCGGTGAAATTCTGAATCCATTACTCACTATCACTGCCCCTGATGATCTTACAGGAACTCCCTCTAGGCTCGAGATTGTTGCACGAGGAGAAGGTACGGATGGAGGCGTAATCCAACAAGTCATTGATTCTCTAATCTTAGATGTTGAGAAACTTGAGACATACCAACCACCTATGGTTTCTGTTTGGAGTGAGGATCATAACTCGCCTTATGCAAATTCATCTCGTCCTGATGATATCGATTCATCAATTCCTAGGTATGTTGAATATAATCAGTTTAACACATTCTTACTAGAGATATTCAACACTGGTTTTGATACTGATACGTTCCGTGTTGATGTTTTGCAGCGTTCAAAATCAATAGTCCAGATATATGATAATTATACGGGGGATCGAATCTACGAGGATGAAGGTGATGGCACATTCCATATTCCTTCTCTAGAGCGTCATTCTACCCAAGTTCTTCTATTAAAAATCAAACCATCCTCAGATAGAGAGGACCCAGACATTGGTCTGATTGAACTTGAGGCACGAAGCGAAGGAAATTCTAGCCTTTCTACTAAAGTTTCTTTTACTATTCAGCGTACTTTTGGCATTAGAGCAGAAGTTTCTCAAGACTGTGATGGTACTCCTCTTGGATTCATCAAAGTGTCATTATGTTCTCAAGAAGAAAAACCTGAGATAAATCTACGTGTTCGGATTACAAATAGCATGACTAGTGGTGAGTCGGCTACAGATTGGTGGGTAATTGACCCAGGTAGTCTACAAGAAAACACTGATAGAAATGAGGCCTATGGGATTTGGGAGTATAATTTTAGAGATGAGAATGGCTCCTCAGCCCCTGTAGTTACATTGGGTCCTGAAGATTACACAGAAATATTTGTCACAGTGACATTAACCAATCAAGTAGTTGTAGGGAATCACACAATATATCTTAGAATTATGGAAGCTACAACAGATTCTAATCCTAGATATTTCGATTTACCATTAACTTTTGAAATCGATGCAGATAATCCCGATCTTGAGATTGTACAAATTTCTTCAAATAGAGAACTCACACCAGGTGAAGATTACAACTTCCAACTAAAGGTCAAGAATATTGGTAATAGTCCTTTAATTGTATTACTCGATGCAGAAATTGATAATACGGCATGGGCTGTTGATATCAGTGGGCCATCTGGTTCAAAACTAATTGAATTAGAACCATTTTCCGAGGTCACATTTATTCTTGAAGTCACAGTACCTTCATCAGCCAATAATGGTGAAAAAGTAACAATCAGAGTCACAGCAGAACCTCATGATACGGAACAAAGTTGGCCCGACACTTACACTGCCGAGAATAACATAATGATGGTTGTAGGGATAAATTCAGTTGTTGATCTATTAATCAACGAGGTAACTCATCCACGACTTTCAACTCTGATAATCACAGTTGTTGCAATTTTGTTGATTTTTGGTGGCATTCAAAGCCGGATGAATAGGAGAAAATGGGCAGCTCATGTCGATTATCTCGAGGCCCTAAAAGAAGAAGCAGATGGTGTCAATGAAGAGGATGAGGGCGACGTCTCCCTCCCTAATGATATTGAAGAAGAAGAAGTTGATGAAATGGTATATGAAGACGATGACATAGAATTAGTCTAATCAATACGCTATTGTTGTCCGAACGACGCTCCATTCCTCTTAAGACCCATATGAATCGCCGTAGGCGTTAGGGGGAACTTGTTATGCTGCTGGGAGGTGTTAATGTCATACCTGAAAGGCAACGTTCAGCCCTTCTCTTCAGTGCTCTCCTTCTATTAACATCATACTCTGCAATTGAGTTTGCAAGTTGGGAAGTTATTGGTTCTACTGATGAGGATGGGGATGGTCTAACATATGGCTTGGAGTTCTATATCAATACCCAGCCACAAAATTGGGATTCAGATGGTGATGGATTACCTGATGGATGGGAATGGCAATACGGTTTGAATCCTCTATCGAGTAGTGGAGAAAATGGTTCAACAGGAGATCCCGATGGTGACAGTTTATCTAATCTCAATGAATATCTATATTCTATACCTAACAATTGGGATAATACTGATGCTACACCTAGTTCAATGGATAATGGAGTTTGGTGGAATGGAACGGTTCCTGTTAGTAATTGGGACGAAGAGAGTGCGATGCAACTCATACAGGGGCTAAATTCAGATGGAGCTGATGAAGATCCTATGGGGAATATTTGTCTAAATACATTTGATGATGATTACGATGGTCTTGTTGATAACTGGGATAATGACAAAGATGGTGACGCTGATTGCTCGTCTGATGATGATGACGGAGATGGCATTCAAGATGAGGATCCAAATGGATGGGATACTGATGGCGATGGGATGCCTGACGGATGGGAGGTTGCTAACAATCTAGATCCTACTTCAAATAGCAATAATGATGGGTGGTCAGGAGATCCCGATGGAGACGGTTTAGTTAACCTGTATGAGTATGTTAATCCGAGTTGGGATACTAGGAATGGGTCTGTTGTTGGTGGTACTCAATTCTGGCAACCAGGTCCTAATAGTGTAGGGGGTAGTGTGACAAATACTGAATCTCCATGTAATCCCGTTACTCTTCAAGGACCTGCTGGTTGTGCAATTTTTACTGCTGAGGTCGATGGAATTACATTCACAGATCCTAACAATAATGATACCGACGGAGATGGTCTTAACGATTCATATGAGGCTTTGATCCTTCTGACCGATCCAACTGCTCCAGATACTGATGGAGATGGAATTCCTGATGGTATTGAGGTGAATGGTTCTTATGGTAACCCTCCTCAAGCATCCGACCCGAGAAATAACAACACTGATGGAGATCCTTTTGATGATGGAGATGAGGATACTAATTTCAATGGCGTTGTCGATGAAGGAGAAACTGATCCCACCAGAATAGAAGATAGTGGTGACTTTGATGGTGATGAAATTCCAAATTGGCAAGAAAACATGTCTTGCACTGACTGGGATAATTCTGACACTGACGGAGGCGGTGTGAGTGATTTCGACGAGTCGATAAGATTCACACCCCAGACTGATCCTTGTATGTCCACATTTGAATTGTTTCTCGATGTCATTGTTTGGGATCCAATTGATAATTCACTTACTGTTAATAACACTACAAAACTCAATCCTGATCCTGATGATTGGAGGCACAATGGCCAAGAACACCCCGCTATGGCATATTTTGAGGACACTAATGGTACTAGAACTCCATTTACTTATAGCTCAATAATAGGAAATAGTCTTCGTGAGGTTTCTGTAAGTGGAGCCAGTTCAATACGTATTGTGGTTCTAAACGGCTCATGGTGTTGGGATGCCTCACTTGGTAGCCTAAATGAAGAACATTGTGATGATGATTACTTAGATTCAGATCTTGATGGTTTAGCTGATTGGGAAGAGAATGAGGCATATTGGGGGGGATTTCTAACTAATCCTAATCTTTTTGATACAGATGGAGATAGTGTAGGCGATCTTGAAGAAATAATGGAGGGGACAGATCCACTCGAACCATGTTCTAATAATGCTGATACAGATGGCGATGGTTTGAACGATTGGTTCGAAGTCTCAACTGGGTGTTCTTTGGAATTTGGAATTCCGGGGGGCAATTCGTCCTTGGACAATTATACAACTTTAATGGATGACACTGATTCAGATAATGGCGGTATTTCGGACTATCAGGAGTATATTGATGGCACGAATCCTCAAGACAATCCTTCAGATGATTTGAATCCACTTGATTCTGATGGCGATGGCATAAATGATGCCTCTGAACAACTTGGTGATACAGATTGGCTAGATCCTGATACAGATGGCGATGGAATTCCTGATGGAATTGATGTTAATCCTCTAGACCCTATAGACGGCATACAGCCAAATCAATTATATTTCATTGCATCAAATAATACCGAAGGTGTCGATTATAATCAAACAAATTATTGGAGATGGCACACCTACGATTCTTATAATACGTTTTCTTGGGGTGTAAATACGAGTCTTGCTGGAAACACTCAGATTAGTCCTGAGTGGTCGACGACTCAGGGTGTAGCGCATTCTGATTTCTGGGATAATTCAGCCTTAATTGAATGGACATTAACAATGCAAAATAATGCTAGCCTTCAACCTGAAGATGAGTTAATAGCCCCATATAATGCGGTGAATTATACCGGTTGGATAGATACAAATGCTAATCTCAGTTTTTCAAACTACACAAGAGATGTGTTAATCAACGCAGCATCAATTAGTGAACTTTATGTTACTGCACCTCAAGTGATATTGAGTGATGAAATTAAGGAAAACACTACGGCATTTAGCGGTAGCGATTATGCAACAGATTTAGATAAATTTTCTTCAGATCACATTTCTAATATTTCGTGGGCTATCGTAAATGAATCTGGTTTTTCATCCGCTTGGGATCAAATTGAAGCAATCCAGCAATTCCTAATTAATGGTAATAATACGATAACGTTCTTGAGAAATTACAATGGTTCGGGTGCAAATAATTCAGAAGGAGCACATCCCCCCGGTTCGTTACTTTTGGATACTACAGTTTGGTTAATTGAGGAATCTTTTGAGGGTGATTGTGACGAATATGCTACCGCATTTGCTGCACTATTGCGTGGCCTTGGTCTCCCTACTAGAAAAGTCACAGGATTTTCTGGCGGAACTTGGGTCGATAATGGGTTTGAAGTGTACGGTAGCGATTTCACTCGATGGGTAGAGGTTCATCTTCAAACGAATGCGAACCAAGGTGAACTAGACTTAGGCTGGATTCCTTTCGAAGCGTGCCCAGCAATGTCGCTTGTTGATGTAGTGGATGAAACC
>NTJR01000004.1 GCA_002457595.1 Marine Group II euryarchaeote MED-G36 | reverse complement strand
AATTAGTTCGGGTGGCTCAACAGCAACAAAATCGGGCTGTAGGGCAGTGAGAGCACGTGCTTCCTCAATATCCGCGGCGCAGGCACAAACTGTGAAGCTCTCGGGAACCGTATCCAGAAGCATCGCAACATGTTCGATACTGACCTTATGCTCAGCGTGATTGATTAGCGTGCCAGATGCACCTCTTTCGACAGCTGTAGATGGATGTAACCATCCTGTAAAAGATCCGAAACCAACCGGGTCAAGATGCTGACACCAAACCTCCAAATCGGGGGCGGCTGCAACTACTGCTGCTAAATCAAAAGCAGATACTACAACCACAACTCTAGCATCAGTCTCTACACTCGCTATGGCCCTTGCCAAATCCTCAGCTGCAGCGCCATGAGCAGTCTCATAGGTCTTCAGATTGACCACGACTAGGGGGCGAGTCACGGTTGTGCGAAGTGACGAGCCGCTTTGACGCTGACGGATACATTACACATTGGAATGATGTCCTACTACTGTTTCACTAAGTTTCGAATCGGCACTAATTCGCGCGCCTTCTCCAACGATACAACCTTCTAGTTTGCAACCATCACCAATCCAAGCACTATCCATAATTACAGAATCGGTAATAGATGAGGAATCACCTAGATGGACTCCTTTACCTATTGATGAACGAGTGACATCCCCAAATCTTGCACCATCTGCAAACCACGATTCACAGCATTTGAATCCACTAGAAAATCGCTTAGATTCGATGCAGACCTTTGCAGCCTGAATGAAGGATGACGGAGTTCCTGCATCGACAAAATAACCAGTGAAAGAAATGCCCGCCATATTTCCTGAAGCAGCGATTCCTGGAAATACTTCCCTCTCCATAGAATGGTTTTCTAATCTCAAATTATCCAAAATCTCTCTCTCAACAAGATAACAACCTGCATTAATCAGATTTGAGAACTCAGTACCTGGTGCAGGCTTCTCTTGAAATCGCCTGATGAAGCCCGAGTTATCCAATTCGCATACTCCAAATCGACTTGGATCTTCAACCTCCCAAAGTGAGAGCGTAGCAAGCGCACCTGTTGTTTTGTGATGTTTGAGAAGCGATTCTACTTCAACACTGGATACAAGGTCTCCATTCAATACCAAAACAGGCCCTTCGCCACTCAAGTGTTCTCGAGCCAAGGCTATGGCTCCACCTGTTCCCATTGCCTCATCCTCTACTGACAGAACTACTTCGTATGGGAGCTCTGCATTTGTGGCCCAATCACGCATCTCTTCGATACCAAATCCTGCAGCCACAATGACTCTATCGATCAATTCAGATGGAACTACTTCCACCACTCTCTGTAGCAGTGGCTGATCTAGAATCGGAAGTAGTGGTTTAGCACGATCTTCAGTCAGAGGACGCAGTCTAGTTCCGAATCCACCGGCTAGGACAATGACTTCCATGGCATTGGGGATATGGGGTTGACTTTGAGCGCTTCGCGTACAAGACAACCACATTGCACAAGCGCATCGTTGAAAGACAGGTGTCGAGTGGGCGGCTCGTCGCTATGAACATTCACGAGTATCAGGGAAAGCAACTCTTCCGCGAAGCAGGGGTCAAGGTACTCGAGGGAGTGCACTGTAAGAGTGTTGAAGATGCACTGAATGCATACGATTCCTTAGGCTCAAAAGTTGTCGCTGTTAAGAGTCAAATTCACGCAGGTGGCCGTGGCAAAGGTAGCCTATTCTGCCCAGATACGGGAGAACTACTGATGGAAGGAGGCGTGAAAATCGCCTTCTCTCGTGAAGAGGTAGAGAATTATGCAGGAAACATCCTAGGACACCGTTTGGTTACCAAACAAACTGGCCCTGAAGGAAAAATGGTTAACAATCTCTACATCGAAGCCGGTTGTGCTATTGCTCACGAATACTACCTAGCACTTCTTGTTGATCGTGAAGCAAAGGCAGTTCTCATCATGGCCTCTAAAGAAGGAGGCATGGATATAGAGGAAGTCGCCGAAAATACCCCTGACGAAATACACAAAATTTGGGTGGATATTGATGCGGGCCTATTGGGATTCCAAAAGCGTAACCTCGGTAATTCTCTAGGTCTATCTGGTGCTTCTCTCAAGTCATTTTTCCGTATCATTGATTCACTATACAATTTCTTCATCTCAAATGACTGCTCTATGGTTGAAATCAATCCACTAGTACGAACTGAGGATGAAGAAATTGTTGCACTCGATGCGAAGGTTAGTTTTGATGAAAACGCATCCTTCAGGCACAAGAATTGGAATGAACTCCGTGACCTTTCTGAAGAGGAACCAACAGAAATTCGAGCCAAAAAGGCAGGACTATCTTATGTCAAACTCGATGGCAACATAGGTTGTCTGGTCAATGGTGCTGGTCTAGCAATGGCCACTATGGATGTAATCAAACTCTATGGCGGCGAGCCTGCAAATTTCCTAGACATTGGAGGAGGAGCTGAGAGAGATGTTGTCCAAGAAGCCTTTGAAATTATTCTTGAAGATCAAAATGTCAAAGGAATTCTAGTCAATATATTTGGTGGAATTCAACGATGTGATGTTGTTGCTAGTGCTGTACTAGATACGACTGAAAAGATGGGGTTGAATGTCCCTCTTGTAATCCGCCTTTCGGGGACCAATTTTGAAGAGGGAAGGGCAATAATTGAGAATTCGAATCTAGATTGCCATTCCGTTGAAACATTAGCCGAAGGTGCTGAAGCAATTGTGAATCTAATCGGAGGTGGTCAATAATGGCTATTTGGATTGATGAAAATTCGAAACTTCTAATTCAGGGCATCACAGGAAGTCAAGGAACTTTTCATGGTGGAAAAATGATTGAATATGGAACAAATGTTGTAGGAGGAGTGACTCCTGGGAAAGGAGGGCAAAATATTCAAATCTCTGAACATAATCTTCCTGTTTTCAACAGCATGATTGAAGCAATTGAGGCTACTGAGGCCGATGCTTCAGTAATCTATGTGCCACCACCATTCGCAGCAGAAGCAATCATGGAAGCCGCTGACGCATTCGACCGACTGAAAGGCGAAGGAGTAGTAGTCTGCATTACAGAAGGGATTCCTACTCTTGACATGGTTAAGGCTGTGTCTTACGTTAATGATCGACCCGGTATCCGACTAATTGGACCAAATTGTCCAGGAATTATTACACCTGGAGAAAATGGTGGTTGTAAGATAGGTATCATGCCCGGACATATCCACGCCAAAGGAAGAATTGGTGTTATCTCAAAGTCCGGCACTCTAACCTATGAAGCGGTAGCGCAGACAATGAGTATCAATGAAGGTCAATCGACCTGCATAGGAATTGGAGGAGACCCCGTAAATGGCACTGGCTTCATCGATTGCCTATCCGCTTTCGAAGCGGACCCACAAACCGTTGCAGTGGTGATGATTGGTGAAATCGGTGGAACAGCTGAAGAAGATGCAGCAGCCTGGGCTGCTGAAAACATGACTAAGCCAATTGTTGGCTTCGTAGCAGGTTCAACAGCACCTCCCGGAAAGCGTATGGGACACGCAGGAGCGATTATCTCTGGAGGCAAGGGAACTGCAGCGGAGAAATTTGCAGCATTCGAGGCAGCAGGTATTCACATCGCAAGAGATCCTTCCGAAATTGGAGCCGTCCTCAAGGTGGCTCTCGAAGAATCCGGTCTTCTATGAAGACCGCTCGATTAGAACTCAAATCAGCGAGAGTCTTAGACGAGAGGAAGTGTACGGAGTCTCGTGACTGAACAACTCCCTGTGGTCGTTGTCGGTGGTGGCCTGTCAGGTTGCGCCTGTGCTCTAGCCATGGCTGGACGTGGTATTCCAGTGATTCTTTTCGAGGCAGGATCAGTACTTGGTGGACGCGTTCAGAGTGTCAATCTGAAAGGGATCGAACACCCCATAGATAATTGTCAGCATGCGGCGTTCAGAATTTATGGTAGATTTCTGCAATTGTTGGCAACCTGTGATGCCAGAGATGCATTAAAATTGCAAAAACAGACAAAACTGCCATACTTAGAGGTAGATAATGGAAAAATTAGCATAGTCAAATCGGGCAGTCTTCCGCCTCCTTATCACCTCGCTATGTCGTTGATGAAGGTTAATTTTCTTAGTCTGAATGACAAGATTCCTTTACGAAAAGCCCTGAAGGCCTTCAAACAAATGGATGAACAAAAACGCCGTTCGCTCGACGACATGCCCTTCCTGGAATGGCTCGAACATAATGGACAGACTGAGAGAACCATTCGTCGCTTTTGGGACCCTTTGGTTAAAGCCGCGTTGAACATTGGTTGTGAGGAAGCTAGTACCTCTGCCGCATCTTTCCTTTTCCAACGCGGGATTTTCGGAGAGAAAGATGCATTTGATGTTGCATCTTTCACTTCAGACTTATCAAATTCAATCGCACCTGCATTACGTCGAACTCTAGCTAGAACTGGAGTTGATGTAAGGACCTCAATGCCGATTACAGAACTTTTCCGAGAAGAAAGAAAAGTCACAGGAGTAATAACACGCGAAGGAGTAATTCCTGCATCGGCAGTGGTACTTTGCACCCCTATATCGACGACTGCAAGATTGCTAACTGGTAAAGATGCGGGGGTCGCATCATTTGAGGTAGCAGATAGATTAGCCAATCTAGGGAATACAGCACTAATTGGGATTCACGCATTCCATGAAGGCCCTGTGCTTCCAGATGGGATTCCATTCGTCACCTGCTGTGATGAACCTCTGATACAGATGCTGTTTGACAGAACCTCCGAATTAGATGATGGACATCAAATGGGACTGCCCGGATATTGGATCTCAGTACCAGTTTCACATGCAGATTCATACATTGATTGGGATAATGAAATGATTCGCACAGAATATGAGCGTGTAGTTCAGACTGCATTTCCTAATGCACCAATGATCAATGATTTTCATGTGGTTCGCGCCAAACGCGCCACAACAGCTCTGAGGACAGGTTCACAACGAAACCGACCTTCACCTCTAGATGTAGGAGATGGAGTGATTCTTGGCGGAGATTGGCTTGACATTGATTGGCCGAGCACAATGGAAGGAGCAACTAGATCAGGGCTAACTGCGGCCTCAGTTGTCATCAAACAGAGAGGAGATTCTACTATCACAGAGTGGCACCACGATAAGTCATGGCCGGACTGGCCTGAAGCACCAAAAAGAGGCGCAGAGAACTGGAAAGAATGGTAGGTTATCGTGATGGGAGAAAAATTTGACTTTGGAGAGCACAGAGTGGCCGAGGACGGAACTGTGACACACCTAGCCGGTTGGGATTCCAAACCGAGCCAAGAAGAGGCACTCGCATATTGCACATTAATTACAAAATCACATTACGAAAATTTTGTTGTCACAAATCACTTCACACCTGAAGAGCATGTTCAACACATACAGAATATTTACGCATTCAGTCGCTATGGTGACGATCTTGGTGATGATGCTCCATTTAGTGACGAAATCAGATGGAATCTACTCGATGCTTGGGAACAAGATCTTGAAGAGGCGGCAAAGGACAATTGGTCAGGAAATCCTCGACATCCAATTCTACGTGCCGTTCAGTATACTGCCAAAGAACGAAACATTCCAAAAGAACCATTTTGGAAATTAATTCAGGCTTTCAAAATGGATCAAACAAAGAAAAGATTTGCTAATTTTGATGAATTACGCGAATATTGCTTCTATAGTGCCGACCCTGTTGGCCATTTGTTCCTATATATTTACGGTCATGACGATGAAGAACTCAGAAAACTTGCCGATTGGACCTGTACTGCTCTTCAATTAGCAAACCACTGGCAGGATGTTTCACGAGACCTAGAACAGAATCGAATCTACATGCCAGAAGACACCATGACTCGACATGGATATTCATACGAAGATTACAACTCAAGAGTTTTTGATAATAGATGGAAAGCACTAATGATTGAAGAAGTTGAACGAGCTCAAGAATGGTTTGACAAAGGTACCGAACTTTGGACTAAATGTGACCCGAAATTGGCTGTTGATTTGATGATGTTTAGTTGGGGTGGCCAAGCGGTTCTAGAAGCCATTAGGCGGCAGGGTTACGACACTTGGCGGAAAAGACCCAAAGTTAGCAAGTTCAAACAGCTAATTCTACTGATGAAAGCACGTAGGAAATGGAAGGCTGCTCTGAAACTCAGTATATGAATCAAAGTTCTAACGAGTAGCCGTCGGATTCAAGAGTGAAAGATGTTGGCTTGGTTCTGTAAGAACCATGGTTCAGAGAGAGAAGACCGATTCCGCATCCGGAATTCGCTACGATGTTGGGCGTAGCGTATCTCTAGTTGAGGCGGAATCTAACTCCGAAAATATTGAGATTGTAAGATCTGCTGTTAGCGTCACTCGTGATGCCGCCCGAGCAATTAGTATTACAACTCTAGAAACATTACGAGAAGGTGCTAGATTTATGGGTGTCATTGGCCCTAGAGGAGAATTACTGAATCCCTTCTCTCACCTTGATGCTGCTATTTGGTCAGAATCAGATGTCCCCGAATATTTGGTTGATGCAGCATATGATTACTGTGAAGAATTAACAAAAATTGAAGCCGGAAATTTCTATCACTCATTCAAGTATTTACCAAAGGAAGCACTTCGCTCGATTTGTGCTTATTACGCATTCTGTCGAAGAGCAGATGATATTGCTGATGGAGATTACGTTGATGAATTTCCTGGTGGTTCTTCAGAAGACCCTGAATCTGTTGAATATCGGACCGATATCGAGCGGCTAACAGGCTCCTCACCTGTAGTTGAGCGTAGTTATTACGAAGATAAAATGTCTCAGTTATTCTATTACAGAAAGAAACTCTCTACTGCTTACTCACAGATAACCTCCACAGATCCTATTTTCATCGCACTTAAGGACACAATTCGTCGTTACAACATACCACGACAATTATTAGACGAGATGATTAGTGGTATGGAAGATGATTTGCATAGGAATCGTTACGAAGATTTTGAGGAACTCTATTCCTATTGTTATCGAGTAGCCTCTACAGTAGGGCTCGTCTGCATTGAGATATATGGTTATGAAAATCATGCGGCTAGAGAATGTGCTGAGGCCTGGGGGATTTTCATGCAGATGACGAACATACTTCGTGATGTCGCAGAGGATTCTGAGAGAGATAGAATCTACCTCCCAATGGAAGATCTTCGTCGTTTTGGAATCACCGAGGAGGACGTTCACTCTGGAGTAGAATTACTAAATCACCCAGGATGGCAACCATTCGTTGAGGAATACATAACTAAGGCCGAATCATATCGTGATAAAGCATTCAGACTCTTACCAATGTTAGACAAGCAATCCAGATATTCACCTGCTGCAATGGTTGCTTTCTATAGTTCAATCCTAAAGAAAATAAGGAAGAAAAATGGAGATGTATTCACAGAAAGAATTCAACTTTCAAAGGCAGAGAAAATATCTCTAGCCGGATCAGTATACGTGCGCTACCGCTTCCTTGCTCTTTGAGCAAAAGGCGATTTGCTTTGGAAAGCCTCAAGGGAAGATTATCGAACGACAGAAACAGGAGGGAGATGGATGAGGGTTGCTGTTCTACTTGAAGACCGCTGCCAACCAAAGAAATGCAACGCAGAATGCTGGGCATTTTGCCCTCCTGTTCGAAATGGGATAGAATGTATTGTTTTAGATGGTTCAAATGGTAAACCCGTAATTTCAGAACCTCTATGCATAGGCTGTGGGATTTGCGTTAATAAATGCCCATTTGATGCACTAATTATTACCAATCTCCCTGAAGAATTAGACGGAGAAATGACTCACCGATATGGTGAAAATGGCTTCCGTTTATTCCGATTACCGGCCCCTAGAGAAGAGCAAGTTGTTGGAATTCTCGGACCCAATGGAATGGGTAAATCCACTGCAATCAATTTGCTTTCAGGGGCGCTTAGACCGAATTTAGGCGACTGGACTATAGATTCCAAAGAATGGGATGAAATCATCGATTCTTTTCCCAGAGGGGAATTAAGAGATTATCTGCAGACTGTAGCAGACGAAGGTGTGAAAATAGCGGTAAAACCTCAATATATCGATAAGTTACCAAAGATTTTCGATGGTAAAGCTCGTGAATTACTAGAACGAGTTGATGATCGTGATGAATTACAACATTATGCTGAATTATTAGCAATTGATCATATCCTTGACAGAACATTGACTCAACTCTCAGGAGGAGAGTTGCAAAGAGTAGCAATGGCTGCTACTTTACTAAAGGAGGCTGATGTTTACTTCTTTGACGAGCCTTCTTCATATCTAGACATTCACGAACGTATGCGTGTAGTTCGAATAATACAGGGCCTAGTCGAAAGAGGCAAGAGAATTCTAGTTATTGAACACGATTTGGCTATTCTTGATGTTCTATGTGATCTGCTGCATGTTGTATATGGAGAGCGTGCTGCATTCGGAATCTTTACTCCTGCACGCTCAACAAGAACTGCGATCAATGCATACCTCGATGGTTTCCTTCCTGAAGAAAATGTTCGTATTCGCGATAAACCAATTCAATTCCTGCGAGGAAGAGTCAGAGGAGAGGAAATTGGGTCACCAATTCTATCATGGGGAGATATGGAAAAAACTCTCGGCGAATTCCATCTGAAGACTGGTCAGGGAGAAGTCCGTAGTGCTGAAGTTGTGGGCGTAGTTGGCCCTAACGCCACTGGAAAGACAACGATGGTCAAGATGATTGCTGGTGAATTTGAACCAGATCAAGGTTGGTGCACTATGGAAGCCTCTGTATCATACAAGCCACAACATGTCAGAACAGACTTTGATGGTTCTGTACAGGATTGGCTTGATACTGAGTTAGGTGTTAAGTGGCGTAGTGGGGAATTCCACACGCAAGTAATTCGTCCATTACAAGTCGATCAATTACTGGAGCTACGTGCAAAGAAACTCTCTGGTGGTGAATTACAGGCAGTTAGCATTGCTATCTGCCTAGGCAAAGAAGCCGACCTCTATCTCTTGGATGAACCTAGCGCGCACCTAGATGCAAATGCACGAATGGAGGCTGCTAAGGCTATTCGTCGAACTATGGAAAGTAATGAGAAAGCAGCAATGGTGATTGATCACGACATTTACTTCATCGACATTGTTAGTGATTCACTGCTAGTCTTTGATGGACAAGGTGGTTCACACGGAAATGCAGTAGGCCCCATGTCTCTACGCAAAGGGATGAACCGATTCCTAGAAGATGTAGATGTGACCTTCCGCCGAGACCATGAATCACATAGACCACGCATCAATAAATTAGGAAGTAGGAAAGATAGGGAACAGAAAACTAGCGGTGAATATTTCTACATTGAATGAGTAAGTGGAAACAACTTCGACCATTGGATTCTTGAAGGGTGCTTAGAACCCGATGCTCGTGTCGCACGACGAGGTTGATGCACCCGATGAGGTGAAAGAAGAAGTTGAGGCGATAGTAGAAGACCCCTTGACAATACTTGAAGATCGAGTTCAGGAACTAATGAGTGACTTGCAATACGCTCATGCCGAGACAATGAATGCACGACAGCGCGGACAGAGAGACAAGTCTGAAGCGATTAAATTTGGAGCAACAAATCTAGCAAACCGGATTCTTCCGGCAATTGACAGCCTAGAGAAGGCTTTACTGAATGGAAATGGAGATTCTGAATCCATTCTAGAAGGAGTTAGAATGACTCTCTCGGCATTAAACAGCGCTTTAGAAGCAGAAGGAATATCAAAAGTCGAATCAATGGGGATTGAATTCGACCCCACTCGAATGGAGGCAGTCGCAACAGTGTCTGCACCAGATGGAGAAAAATCAGGCACTGTAATTGAAGAAATTGAAGCAGGATACATGCATCATGACCGTGTGCTTAGGCCGGCAAAAGTGATTGTTGTATCCTAAGAACTGAATAAAGAAGTTCATTAGTTTGACCGATTTCGAAAAAAAACATGAACCCACGATTGAAAAAGAACCTTGCAATAATTCTGACACTCTCTATGCTACTTTCAGGTTGCACAAGTACGGAACCTGAACCTACTCCCGAACCAGAGGAAATTGCTGGTTGTATGAACTTAGATGCTTCAAACTACAATCCAGAGGCAACAATATCAGATGATTCATGCTTATACCCTGAACCTGAACAAGAAGTTCTCTCAATACCTAACAATAATGTATGTGATAATACAAATCCTGATCACTGCCTACTACCATTCCCATCTGGTGCTTTTCTAGTTGAAGATGAATCAACAGTTACAGGATTTAGAATGAGTATATCAGGTGAGGCAATTCCAGATTCTATTTTTGCAACATCTGAGGAATTTTCTATAATTAACTCAAGAGATGGCAACTCTCCCGCTACACAGATTTTTACAACTTTCTCAAGTTTACCAAGCACATCCAATCTTGCCTCACAGGATGACATTTCCATATCACTTGAGGAAAATCATGGTTCAGTGCTTTTGAACATGGATACGGGCGAGATTGTAGAGCACTGGATTGAAGTCTCAGCAAGAACTCAGGAAGGAGAAAAAACTCTTGTCCACCTTCGTACTACTAGAGGTCTTGAGCATGATACACAGTATGCTGTGGCTTTTCGCGGATTAATGGATGTTGATGGAAATTCGATAGAATCTTTTGATGCATTTAGAGCACTTAGAGATGACATTGTGACTGATTCATCTCAAATTGAAAATAGTAGAGGAGGATTTGAAACAATGTTTTCAGCACTTTCAGAAGTTGGCTTCGAAAGAGCCTCACTTCAGTCGGCTTGGTGGTTTCATACCTCATCAACAGAATCAATCACTAGAGATATTCTTTCCATGCGTGACGACGCAAACCAGCGATTAGGAGATGGAGGCATTAGCTGCAGTATCACTTCAGTTGAGGAAAATCATGGAGGCGATAACAGCACATTCAAGATAATAAAAGGTACAATCACTACTCCACATTATCTAGAAGAAGTTAATCCTCCAACTCCAATGAAAAGGGATGAAAATGGATTGCCTCAGTTTAACTTCAATACAGAGGTAGTTTTCACATTATCAATTCCTCAATCTGCTGCAGATTCAAATCAATCTGCACCTCTAATTGTACTTGGACATGGTTTCCTTGGGAATGGAGAGGGCATGGTCTCTGGGTTTAGAGGATGGGCAAACCAAACTGGATTTGCGACTATTGGGACTGACTTCAAAGGATGGAGTTCAGATGGTGATTTTGATGCAGTAACATTTGGACTGATGAATGTAAATTATCTTCAACATCAGGCAGAGAGACTTCAACAATCAGTAATTAATCATCTAGCAATGGTCAGAACTATTCAAGGAGTCTGTTCAGATTTAGATGAGTTCTATCATGATGGAACCAATCTTGTTGACTCAAGTAATATTGATTACATGGGAGTATCACTTGGAGGAATTAGAGGACCTTCTATGCTTTCATTAATTCCTGAAATGGATAGAGGAGTACTCTGGGTAGCAGGGTCATCATTCAGTTTTATTGCAGAGAGATCAACACAATATACACAATTTGAGGAATTGTTTGCAGTTTCATATACTTCAACAATGGATAGGTCTATTCTACTTTCATTGATGCAATCTATGTGGGATACCACCGAACCAGAGACTTACCTTCCTTTCACAGATGGTGGGCTAAACGGGAACTTGCACCCCTATGAATTGCTATACATCGTTTCTATTAATGATGCACAAGTAACTACACTTTCTGCAGACAGAGCATCTAGAACTTCAGATATTCCTGTATTGGCTAACTCTACATACCACCCTCATGGATTACAAGTAAGTCAAGCACCAATAGCCGGTTCTGCAATAGTTTACTTTGATGGAGAATTCCCTGAGGTTCCATCTGGCAATATCCAAGGGCCAATGGAATACCATTCATTAGCACATAATCAAGTATTATGGCAAGAAGCGGCTGTCGCTCTAGCAAATGAATATCTAACTTCAGGTTCAATCACAGACACATGTGAAGGTGAATGTTATTTTGAAGGAACTTGGTGATTAGCCGACTGGTTCTCCACCTTCTCCAAGGAAAGCTAGACGGTGAAGCCCATTTGTTTCAATCAGGTGCTCCAACACAACTGTAGGGATGAGGGATCCAAGCACCTCCCTAATTGCTTCATCATTAGCAATAGTACTGAGCATGCGAGCAGTTTCACGAACTCTCCAGCCCTCAAATCTCTCACGCTGTTCAAGAGGATTTAGGATGACGTCCCAATCAGAAGCACGATAGAGTTCTTTTGTACCAAGGTCAGTAGTAACCAATACCCCACTAGAACCATGGTACTGCTCTGCATGACTTACCCAATTTGGAGGGTCTTCAATATCGGGTATTGGACAAATGAGGATGTTAGTAATTTCATTACTTTCAGCCCATTTTTCAATCATTGTAGACCTCTCATCTGCAGACCACGGATTGGTCAATGACTGCGGCCGATTAGATGAACCAATACAGATTATCAAAGTTAAATCGGGATGATTTGAATCACGATAATCGGCTGCTGAATTCAAGAGGATTTCATGCCCAAAATGTAGAGGTTGGAATCTTCCAATAACGACTACACCAGAATTAGGTGCATTGGTAGGAGGATTTGGAATCATTGGCAAGTCTGTCATTGTACCACACCCTCTAGGGTAATACCCTCTAAATTCCATGACTCAGGTTCAAGATATTCTCTGCCAATCATTAGCATCATTTGATTATCCCGAGAAAGTTCTATGAAATCATATAATGAACTTGTCAAGGACTTATGAGATTCCATTGTAGGAAGAATTCGAGGATCTTCATCTGGATTCAAGGTTTCACCCAATTCTTGTCGTCTCCTCATCCAATCTAATACAACTGATTCTGAAAAAGACTCACCATCTATAGAATTCAACGCGGTTGAAAATGAGTCCCACAATGAAGTCGAAAGAAATTCATCAACATTCTCTACTGAATTTTGAATCGTAGGCTCAATGTAAAGGAACAATCTTCCATCCCAACAGCGCCATTCCGCTACACTAGACCAATTAGCTAGGATAAGTAGCGATTCGGAATCGAGTTCGGAATCTTTGGCTGAATCCGCCCACTCAAGAAAATCCCCCTCAATATCTACATCGAATCCACGATGAAAGCGGGAATCACCAGCGGGGCGGCTAGTTCGTAGATCACCACTTTCGAAGCCCCAGACCAATTGTTCAACCGACATTGCTGAAAGTCTTCTGAAGGTATCTCGGTCAACAAGCCGCAATATCACTTCAGCCAACCTCACCCCTCCAAAAGACCCTGTGCTTAGCCCTCGATTAACATATCACACCATCATCTAGCCACTAAACTAAGCATGAATCGAGCAATGCTGCAACATGTTCAATCGCTTCATCGTCTTCTGAACGGAAATGGAATGTGCATTTACCACTCTTTCGCCGAGTGAGAATCTCAGGTACGTCATCCATTAAATGTAGATTATGATATAATGAATTCAGATACAAAGATACGTGACGTCGCTGAATACATATTGCGAGAAATGGAGTAAATTGAGACTTTGTTTGAAATTTGACTAATTTGTAATATCCCGGTTCGTCCGTGTGTAAATCAAGAACCTCTTCATGACGCATAGCAATATGTCGAAGTCTCTCCCAGAGGGGGAGATGAGCCGGATTTTTTACCCACTCCATAAATCCGTCGAGACTGCACTAAGATACAACGCTTCCCACTCTTGACTATCAATCACTACATCGGGTTGAAGAACTCTAGGCCGACGCATCGGAATGTCCCAGCACGGGGTCGGAGAGATTGTTATGGCAACCATCGAGGAGCAGATTAAAGCCCTCGAAGAAGAAATTTCCAAGACCAAGTACAACAAGGCCACACAAGGCCACATTGGCAAACTGAAGGCTAAGATTGCTGCCCTAAGGGAACGTAGAGAGAAGGCTCAAGCACACGCTAAATCTAGCGGAGGCGGGCCGGGTTTTGAAGTAAAAAAATCAGGAGACGCATCGGTTGCACTAGTCGGATTCCCGAGTGTTGGTAAATCGAGTCTTATTTCTCAATTAACCGATGTAGAGTCAGATACCGGTAATTTCGAATTCACCACACTAACCTGTATACCTGGAGTTCTACACCATCGTGGAGCTACCATTCAGATTCTTGATTTGCCTGGACTCATTAAGGGAGCTTCGGAAGGTAAAGGTCGAGGAAGAGAAATTCTCAATGTAATTCGTAGTTGTGATATGGTACTCTATGTTGTTGATCCGTTCCAAGAATCTCATTTTGACATTCTAGATTTAGAATTATGGAAAGCGGGAATGAGACTGAATCAACAAAAGCCGCAAGTCTTCATTGATCGCACAGAACGAGGAGGAGTGGTTGTTAGATCTACGCTTGAACAAACTAATCTTACCGAAGAGGAAATTCAAGCAATTATTCGAAGTTTTGGGATTGTCTCAGCAAATGTCACTTTACGAACTGATGTAACTGATGATAACATTGTAGATACTTTAGCAGGCAACCGTGTTTATTCCGATGCAGTTGTTGTTCTGAACAAAATTGACCTTGCAACAAAAAAAGACCTGAAGAAAGCAAATGATATGCTTCCAGAAAATTGGCCAATTCTTCCTGTATCTGCAAAAACAGGAGAAGGAATTGAAGAAATGAAAGATTTTATCTTCAATAATCTACATTTTATGTCGATATATCTCAAACCTCAAGGACAAGAAGCAGACCTCATTGAACCATTGATTATCAAAGATACATCAACCGTTCGAAATGTATGCCAGAAACTACATCGAGATTTTGTTAGAAAATTCAGATATGCAAGAGTAAAAGGGCCAAGTGCAAAGTTTGACTGGCAGCGAGTAGGATTGGATCATCGTCTGAAAGATGGTGATTTGTTATCGGTAATTGTGCGCAGGTGAGAAGCGATGTATTCACCAATGGGTGCATACACCGAGACCCATGGGCGAATCCGGAGACCTACTGCCAAGAGCAGAGATTCGCGCCATTTTTTCCCATCTTCGAGGTAGGTTTCAACTCCTTCTCTCAATGTTCCTAATTGGATTCATAGTAGGATACCCCATAGCAGAATATGCGATTGAGTGGCTGCTTGATGCTGAGGGGTATAGGCCGGTTGGAGTGGAGATAATCGTATTACAACCTATGGAGATTATTCTTCTAAAATTAAGAATCGCAAGCCAAATTGGTATTGCAATTTTTCTAATCACATTAATCTCCGATTTAGCTTGGAATGGTCGAAGGATTATTTCTGAGGGAAAACGTGTTGTGACTGAAAATTCAAGAGGTGGTTTTGCTAGATTCGTGATGGCTCTATTGACTATGCTTCTACTTGGAGGACTTGGATTATTCTACGCCCACATCATTCTCATACCGTTCCTTCTCGATTATCTAGCCGCAGATGCAGGAGCTGCTGGGTTAGATTCAACATGGCAATTACGTTCATGGATTGGTTTCATTCTAGGACTATACATTGGTTCAGCACTCAGTTTTCAAGTTCCACTAGTGGCTGTAATGTTAGTTAGAACTGGCGTAGTAAATCGCTCTGCATTCACTGATAATCGAGGATTCCTATGGTTTGCAGCATTTGCAATAGGCGCTTTCCTCTCCCCACCAGATCCACTCTCTATGTTCCTCGTAGGAGGACCTATGCTAGTTCTTCTTGAACTAGCACTTCTGATTGAGAGAACCGTTTGGAAATCGTAATCTCACTCTATACTGATTCCGCGATTACGTGCATCCTCAGCCTGAGCATCGGCTCGACCTGCATCTACATCGACATAGCGCATCATCACAGTACCTATGATAATCAAAACACACAGACTGGCAACACCTACTCGACTGTCATAAGCCACTGTCATTATTCCATAAATCATCGGACCTAACAATGCTGCAACCTTTCCAAAGAAGCCGAAGAAGCCGAAGAATTCGGCACTTCGAGTTTCAGGGACCATCTGTCCAAATAACGATCTCGCTAATCCTTGGGAGCCGCCGAGCAGAGCTCCGGCCATGCACCCTAGTAGAACAAATTGCAAGAACACATTGAACCCTAGGGGTTCCCAAACAATCGAGCGAACCTTGTCTGGAATGAAATCGAGAGGGCCATCTCCAAGACTGGTTGGATGTGCTTCGCCCATACCTGTCGAAGTAGACATTGGACCGCCGTTAACACTGTAACTGAATCGATTATCTTTATCGAATCCGGAATCGAAGAATTGCTGCATCATTTCTGTATCTTGAGTAGTTGTCTCTAAAGATGAATCAGTAGGATCATTAAATGCCCAGACTACCTTTTGATCATAATTATCATTCTGATGTACAGGTAGTAAAGACAACCATTCGTTGGCCCAATCCTGTTCATCTCCTTCTACTGCCAAATCTAATTCAAACGCATTGTCCCCAACTGTGATAATATATTGACCCGTATTTTCAATTCGCATCTCTTGCCATTTTGACTGTAAACCAGATGGGTGACTAGAAGGGTCATATGGGTCAGTTCCTGCGGCTATTTCTTCTTCGTTCGTATACCAGTCTCCATCGATATTGAGTTCATTCTTATCTGAATCGGCCAAACCATCCCCATCAGAATCCCAATCGAATTGAACATCATATTCTGAATGATCTGTTAGAGCAAGGGGGGCAAATGACATAGCGCCTACAATAACAACCACCCAACCAACAAGTGAAAGTGTCAATGCATATTTGGTAGATGTCCTCTCTGCTAGTTTTGTGAATAATATAGCACATGGAGCAGCAACAAATTGTATGACAAGGATTGTTGTGATTAGGGCCGTGGTTGTCAAACCTAATACCGTAATCCCGTAAATCCCAGCAAGTGCAGTTACAGAATTAATACCATCAATGAAGAAGAAGTATGCTAGCATGTAGACAAATAGTGTCTTGAATCTATCAACTTGACCAAACGTCTTGCGTAGTTCACTAAAAGCGAGTCTAGCAGAATCTGCTACTCCAAGACTCTCCATTTCATTTTCAATAGGAGGTTCGGGCACATGCTTGAATGTGAGTAAAGCAAAACCCATCCACCAAGCACCCGAAGATGCCATTACAAACGGAATTACCCAGTCTGGGTTAGAACCATTTTCATCAACAATCATCATGACCATTACTAGGTGAATGAGTAAAAGGAGTCCACCACCTAGATATCCATAGGCGAAGGCCTTGTTTGATATGCCATCCATCTCATCATCAGTCCCCATATGTGGAAGAAGCGCATTGTAGAACACTCCGGCACCATTCAATCCAATATTTGCGAGAAGGAACATGATGAATATCCATACCCATTGCATTGAGATATCAAAAACTGGAGCAAAAGCAAGAGCAAATGTTGAACCTGCTCCCAAGTAAGTGAGTATCCTTAACCACCACATTTTGATTGCACGCCGATCAGCAATAACACCCAAAGATGGGCTAGCGATTGCGACTAGTAATGCAGCGATGGTTACAGCAAACGACCAAACGGCATCTCTAGTCATATCTAAACCAAGAATTTCGGTTTCCAATCCGTTGGCTTTCAGAAATAGGTAAGCGAACCAAGCAGGCAATACTGCTGTTGTTACTGAAGTCTCAAAGGATGATTTCGCCCAATCATAGAAGGCGTATCCACGTACTGCTTGCGGGTCTGATGCTCGGTCTAATTCTACTGTCTCGGACATGGTGCTACCTAGACCTCGGTATACGAGAGGGGGTTTGAGCATTGGGGAGAGAGTAAGATAAGATTGGGAGTGTGTTTTTGGGCTGTTTTGTTCTCGCACATATGTCATGGCTTGGCAGCAACCACCTGAGAACTCAGTCGCGGCCCTCGAACATGGCATGCTATTTTCAGACGGAGTAGAATTCGATTTGAAAATGAGTAGGGACGGAGACTTGGTGATTTTCCATGACGACTTATTGCCAAATGGTAAATCAAAAAGAGATAGATGTATCGAATTACTAGGAACTGATGAATTGAAATCAATTGGTATTCCGACATTTGATGAATTGCTAGCGAGTAGAAAGTTCACAGACTCATGGCAAGAAGGAGGGAAAACTGCTTGTATAGAATTCAAAATGCCCCACCCGGTTTCAAAGAAAAAACATGAATCATATATTGCTAAAATGATGGAATTAATTGAAAATAAACTTGAACCGCTAGAACTACCTGAGAGGTCTACAGTCATCTACAGTTTCTCTCCAAAAATTGCATCCGTTGCTAAATCCAATGAATTCAAATTTCCAATTACAAGACTCATGCCACACCTCAGACCCTGGGGAGTTTGGAGAATTAAGAGGATGATGGGAATGCCTCATTTTGCTCGAACAACCGTGTCATCAATGATCAGACATTCTAGAAAGAACGAAATGCCAGCAATCGGGCTTGCTCTGGAATTCTTGAATGGATGGACAAGATGGATTAGTCCTGGAATTCCATTAGGCCTCAAAGGAGCAGCTCTAAGTCGGCTAAACAAGAAAAGAGCAGGGATGGGGGCATTTGTTTGGCCTGCACCACTAGAACTTGAGGATTTGATGTTAGATGCGGGATTATCTTTAGTCACGGACCATATGAACCCAGATGTGCTGACAAAACCTGATGGGAGTATTCGTTGGATGCGTCCGGCAAGTCAACCATTAGATGACGAATGGAGGAGAATTCTGGATTCGGCAACTGATTCAGAGCGCCCGGATCTTTTCAAAGAAGCTTCTCATTCTCTGCCAAAATGGAGCGAAATAGATGATTTACGCAGAAATTCAATAGTAATAGAACAAGGTAATAGAATGCACTGGTCTGGTTCAGAAGAAAGTTGGGTTAAACAAGCAGAACGGGGAGTTCCTTGGGGGAGTCCTAGAATCATTGGTCATAGAGGAGCAGGGAAAACACATAGTAAATGATTACTCTAGTCTTCTATGTGGTTGATTCTTTGCGATGTATTTTGGTCGATAGATTGGTGTCCCACGCCCATCTCTTGCATTTCTCTCATCCATTATTTGAGCACAAATTCCTGCAACTCGAGCCCAACCGAAGAATGTGGTGAAATACTCTGGTTTACGGAATCCTATTGCATAAAGGAGAGAACCGCTACCTAAATCGACATTCGGATACGGGTTCTTTATTTTGGGATGCTCCATGAGTATCGGTGGAACAACTTCTCTCAGAGTCTTAACAATCTTGTAGTTTTCATCATCGGGGCAAACTTCTGTACCCAATCCAATAAGTAGCCGAGCACGTGGATCTTCGGCTCTTAAAACGCCATGTCCGAAACCGAAAATTGGGCGTTTAGCAGCCAACTCCGCTCGGACAAAGGCTTCTACTTCATCTGGATCAGAGGTCCCTATTCTCTGAACAAACTCAAGGCAAGCTTGGTTTGCTCGGCCATGAAGGGGACCCGAAAGAGCGTTCATTGCTGAAGCGATTGAGGCATAGACTGTCGCTCGACCACTGGCAACGGCCTTACCTGTAAAAGTGGATAAATTACCACCTCCATGATCTAGGTGTAGAATAAAAAAGAAACGAAGAACTCTATTCATTCTCTCAGCCTCATCCCCTGTCATGCCCAACATGTGAACGAAATTTTCTACTAATCCAAGTTCGGGCCGACTAGGTTGGAGATTCTCTTTCTTTCCATCACGGAGCAAGAAAATACGAGCCATTAATTCCGGCATTCGAGCAATCAGATTCATCGAATCTGTGCGTACATCACCCGTTGTATCAGCAGCCCCAAGAGCCATGATTCCCATTGATAGCCAGTCCATAGGATGCCCGCTACCCGGAGTAAGAGATTCAAGAACTCTTAGAGCCCCAGTTGGCATATCCATAGCTCGATGAGCCAACTCTGTTCGAAATGCTTCAGACTCTTCTTCAGTTGGAAGTCTCTTGTTCATCAAAAGATAGACTACGTCCTCTTCCTCAAGATTAGCGAGATCCTCCACAGGATACCCCACATAGTGAACTCCTTCGAGTGGATCAACAAATGAGGTTCTGCAGGTTCCAACAGGAACACCTCGCATCCCTGAGTCTAGATTTGACTGCTTTATTGTGAACAATGTATCATCCTCAGTCATCCCATCTACCACCATTCAACCGCACTTGAAAGGGAACCCATCATAATCTCATCGTACATGGAGACTGTAGAGGGATGCTGCTTGAGTGAGAGAAATGCAACACCTCATGATTCAGATTTACTAGAATGGAATAGTCTTGATGATGAGAAAAAAAAATGGCTAATTGACGGAATTGAACTCTTTGATAATGGAGATTTTTGGCACGCACATGAGTCTTGGGAGGAATTATGGAAATACCTCAAGACGTTGGAACGTCCTAATGAAACTGATGCGATTCAGGGAATTATTCAAATTTCGGCCCTGCTTTTCAATTATGAGAAAAGGAAAATAAGAGGTGTAGTAAATATGGCATCTAAACTAATTAGCAAACTATCGAAAATAGAGCATGGGATTTGGGGTATTGATGTCGCTCAATTAAGAGTAGACCTAATCCCATACATTAGAGACGCAGCTAGTGACGAACCAAAATGGGACATAGATACAAAGAAAATTAAAATTAACTCTCAAAATAGATAATAATGTTGATTTCAGGTATTTTTTGGGGCGCAACGGTCATATTTCAAGCGCATCGCGAAGGGACGATGGCAGGATGGCGTGAGTTCGTTGAAGAACTCGACGAGGAACATCGATTGATGTTAGAGGGAGGGGCCTTAAGCCGTATGTTCCTTGGCTATCCAATGACCGTTTGTCATCCGGTCTTTATCGGTGCGTTATACGGAATCCTAACCTCCTTTACACTCATTCTCCCATTTGCATATGCGGGTTGGATGGATTCAGTCGCAATGAATCAAATCGCAAATGAATGGGGAGTAATGGCAATTTTTGTGATTACAATTTCTGCTATACTTGGCGGGACATCTCTCTTGATTTCTCAAATTATGAAAAGACCCCCGATTCGGTTAGAAAATAGACGTCGTTATCTGTTTCCATTTCCATTTATTGGTTTGGTAATTATCACCTTTTCTATGGTAAATGACATCAATCCGATTATTACTCAAATAGGATGGATTTGTGCAATTTTACCCGGTCCACTCTACGTCCATCTCTCTTATGCACCACGCTGGAGAATTCTTGATAGAATTGACAGAGGGTTGCAACCCTTTGAAGGAATGTCCAGAACAATAGATCCTATACCAAAGAATGAAGAAGAGCAGGAATCTGATGAACAAGTCGATGAAGTGGTCGATGAAGTATAGTCAGATTAATCCTAATTTTGGACCTACTTTCTCAAAAATACGTAGGACTTCCTCAAGATCATCTCGAGTAAGACCTGCTGATATTTGTGTGCGTATGCGAGCTGCATCCCTAGACACCATCGGGAAGACAATGGCGCCTGCCATCACCCCTTCTTTTGCTAATTCTGTAGACATCTCCTTAGCAATAGTAGATTCACCGCACATTACTGGAATAATTGGTGTTTCAGACTTACCCGTGTCAAAACCCAAATTCTGAAGTTCTCCACGGAAATAATTCGTATTATCCCAGAGTCTAGAATGATGCTCAGGTTCACTCATCAATACCTCAACTGCGGCTTTTTGTGCTGCAGCCACACCAGGGGGCTGACTACCGGATAATAGCCATGAGCGAGAATGATTCAAGGCATGAGTGCGAACATCGCTTGAACCAGCTACAATTCCACCTTGAACACCTAGAGCCTTAGAAAAAGAACCGATTTCGAAGTCAACTTTTCCTTGGAGTTTGAAGTGATCTACAATTCCCGCTCCTGTTTCTCCAAGCACACCTTCACCATGACAATCGTCAACATAGACCATCGCCCCATAATTTCCAGCTAACTCGGCGATTTCATCTAAGGGTGCAATATCTCCATCCATAGAGAAAACACCATCAGTAATAATCAATTTACGCTCAGCATCATGATGTTCCTTTAGTACAGATTCTAAGGCACCCATATCATTGTGAGAATATACTCCTCGCTGAGCCTTTGTTAGTCGAACACCATCTATAATTGAACCGTGATTTAACTCATCACTAATGATCACATCTTGTTTACCCTGAACTAATGTCGGAATCAATCCAACATTTGCCGTATAACCGGCAGAATAAATCAGAGAGGCTTCAACACCTTTGAATTCAGCAACTTTTTTTTCAGCTTCAAGATGTATGTCCATGGTACCTGCGATAGCACGAACAGAACCACTACCAGCACCATACTTCTGTGTAGCATTAATCATCGCGGCGATTACCTTTGGATGATTTGTGAGGTTCAGATAGTTGTTAGCAGATAGCATAATTGTCGAACGCCCATTCATCACACAGCGGGGTTCATTGGCCGTCTCCAGTATAGGTGGGTTCCAGTCTAGACCTTGACTTCTCAAAGCCGCATACCTCTCTTTCATCCACGAGGTGTCACCAGTCACATGCCCCACAATAGTGGTACGTTGATGATTTCATCGCTCCCGACGACTCTTTCAGCCAATCTGTTTTCGCAGAGTCATGGAGGGCTCACCGCAGATTCGTAGCCCCTCCTTTACCATTCTAGGAACTGGCCAAGACGGGGGCATCCCCCAGGCCGGTTGTAGTTGTCCAAATTGTATAGCAGCACACTCAGAAAAACAACTCGCACGCTATCCTGTCGCAGCAGGTGTGAGTACAGGACATGGAGAACATATACTATTGGAAGCAAGTAGGGCTCTACCACATCAACTGATGATTTGGGGGGATAAACAAGAATTAGAATGCCCCATAATACCTACACACCTTGCTCTAACCCATGTTCATCTAGGACATATAGAAGGAATTGGACAGTTCGGTAAAGAGGCAATGGGTGTAAAAAATGTCAAACTCATTGCCTCAGATAAGGTTCTATATTTCCTCTCAAAAAGAGGTGCACTCACTCCCTTCAAACCCTTACCATTCGATAATAAAATCCACACTACTGGTTTCACTAGCGAATTAGTTGATATTGAATTCATTAGAGTACCTCATCGTGATGAAAATTCAGATACACATGCAATCTTAGTTTCTGGGCCAAAAAATAGAATCTTATTCCTTCCAGATCATGATGATTGGAAAGACACACTTGCTTTGCACAATTTTGACAATATTAGAGATTGGTTTAGAACTTTAGAAATATCTCATGCCTTCATTGATGCTACCTTCTGGGATACTAATGAATTACAAGGAAGGAATATGTCCGATGTACCCCATCCGACTGTTACAGAAACACTAGAAATGTTAGGAGAAAGAAAAGATGATGATCCTGAAATTCATCTATTCCACCTGAATCATACTAATCCTCTAAACAACCCTAGTAGTAACCAGCGAGCCACAATTGAGCAAATGGGTTGGAATGTTGCAGAACGTGGATGGACAATTGAGTTGTAATACCTCATGCTGATGCTTATTTGTGATAGGCAACACGCGGCTTCATGAACTTCTCGGGAGCAGTCTCAAGTGGACTCGGAAGAGCCCATGTCTTCATGGCCCAAACTCACTACCAAGAGCAGTTCAAATCAATTCTTGGAAGTGGTGCTTGGCCTGGGACATTAAATGTTGATTTGGACCAGGAAGACCTCTTAAAATACCAAAATCTACGAGTAATTGCTGGGCTCGATGAAGGTGAAGTTGTAAATGGTCCAGAGGGAATAAGAATTGCTGGTTTTGAGAGAGATGGAAAATCATTTGGAGGGGCTACTGCTTTTACTAGTGAGATTTCAATTAATCAAGAGAATTGGATTTCTTGCGCCGTTCTGATTCCTGATTTAACTCGCCACACCAAAACTGCTGAAATAATCTCAAGTTCTTTCCTACGAGAGATCCTACCTTGTATGGATGGTGAAAGAGTGTGGCTTAAATTTAATTAAGCAACTTTAGCCATTCTCTCTCTAACAAATACGAAGCCTCAAACTTTGCCAATGACCTCCAACGAATTCTCTGTCGCGAGCCCTCCGGGGGTCTAATGAATACATCAGCTGAAGGTAAACCTGAATCTTTCATTGGAAAATTTGGGTGACTTATTGACCATAGAATCAATCCATCAGATGGCGCTCTTCCAAAGTCAACTTTTGTATTTGGTTCTTCTAGAGCCCTACGTAATTCATCGATAGTTATTCGGCCAACAACTACTCCTTCAAATGAAGAAGCTATTCTTCGGACTTGATTCCAAAGGAAAGACTGTGCTGTGACACTAAATCCCACTACTTCACCATTAGAGTTTAACCAAGGTATGCATGAGTCAATAGTTCGAACTGGGTTCCTATCTGAATCCAGTCTACATAGATTAGTAAAATTATGTTCGCCCACTATTATTGAGCAGGCCTCAGCAAACAAATCTACATCAACTTCTGAAGGCCAAAACTGCAGAATCTCAGTTCGATATAAGTAAGTCCGTGATATTGCTAAGCGAGGACTCGTACCTTCTGGAACATGACAACCCCCCCAAACAGACAATTCTACTGGTGTATGATCATTTAGCGCCTTGGTTAACATTGAGGCCTCAACATTAGAGCCCATTCCATCTGGGAGTTTTATAGTTGCCAAATTCATTCTAACGTTGACTCCAGCATCAGTTCTACTAGAGATTTCCAAACAACCTTCAGACCACCATTTTAGGCGTCTCAAAGCATGGATTAACTCGCCTTGTACAGTTCTAACATCATTCTGTATCTGAGAACCATGAAAGGATCCTCCATGATAACCGAAGGCGACCATGAAGAGGTCGCTAGACAATTCGATCCCTCACTCATTCTTCGAAACCGAGGCACTCTAATGCCTCTTCGACTGAACTGAATCCAAGTCCAAGAAGAGCAAAAGTAACAGCCTCCTTGATGTATTCTTGAGCAATAGGAGTACTGCGGTCGAAGTTTGTCTTCAAATCAATGGCATCAATAAGTCCACGCGCCGCTTCATACAAATGGAATGAAACATCTACTTCATCAGATGCCTTACCAATTTCAACCAATTTGTGTAGTTGGCGAACGGCCATTGGAATTCTATCAAACTCAACCAGAGCATTGGCGTATGCTGCATTATAATCCGCATTATCAGGTGCTAAGCCTGCTGCTTTACGGAAATATGCTGCAATCTGTCCCTCATTTATTCGGTCATTCCCCTTATCGTCTAGATTACCATTCTCTTGAATATCGAATAGAGCTGCTTCCGCCCAACCATGATATCCAGCGGGGTCGTCTCGATTTGCTGCAATGTATTGATCAAATACGTTCATAGCGCCCATATAATCACCAACAGTGATTAGTTGAGCGGCCTCAGTAATTACATCCTCTTGACTCATTGTGATTCCTCGGGTAACTGCTCGGTAGAAGTTAGTTATGAACGGTGCGGCCCAATCACCCGTGTTTAATCTCAATATTCGGCTTCAATTTAGAATTCCCCAAGCGTGTTCGGCATTACCTCTCATCCACTCGTAATCATCTTTAGTTCGCAGACCATGTTCGTCAAGAATTGCTATTTTTTCAACTTCTAGAGGATATTCGTTGTAGGTTAGATGACTGACAAAACCAGCACGAGTAGGTTGATCAAAAGTCCATCTAGCACGATTAGTAGCTCGGACATGAATAGAAATCTGTGTTCGACCATTCCAAACTTTGACTTTAAATCGAGGGAGGATATTGCCTCTTTCATCACGCAGTGCGTCATCTCCATCTTGCTTCTCTAGTTCTACTTCACAGCGTTTGAAGCTCTCGGTACGCCCCCTCTTCCGATCATGGAAAAGTCCTCCACTACCTGAAGTAGAGCCCGCATTTGACAAGCGGAAGAAATCACGTAATGACCAAGGTGTATCATCCTTCATCGTAAATGAAGGAGAAATATGAGGCATAAACCAGTCTATGTATGAACCATCATCAAAATGTAGCATACCCCAAAACCAAGGGAAGCTAGGTGCTTGAACCCCAACCTTCTGAATGTAAGCTGAACCCTCAAAGGATTCGCCATCAAATTCCAGTACCGCTTTAGTTCCATGTACTCTGAGAATATCATAACCCATATTTAGACCAAATACATTATTCTTGTATGTGGCAGAACTCGGTCCTTCCCACCAAGGAGTCATCTCAAGCTTGAATTCTTTGGGAGCACCCTCAACTATCATTTCTGGATCACTAGATAAGTTTAGCCAAAACGAATCATTTCCGGGACGAAGACCGAATGATAAGTCCTCACTTGACAACGGGACTATGGCACCACCTCCTTGGCCTTCACCGACTGATTCAGAAGGCCAAAGAGGATGCTTGTCGTCAATTGAAATCATCCTACATTCCTTCATAATTAGTGGTTCGTACATTTTCTCACCGTCATACCACCATCCACAAACCATTCCCTGCATTAGATTCCCACGATCTTTGTCTACATTCATTCTTCCTTTAGGAATCCACCAATGTCCGCTTACTCGTATAGCAGGAGTCTCTTTGGAAGACCACAAAACCATCAATTGTTTAGAGCGACCTGGGTTTTTAGGATCAGGAAGCAGAACAAGTACCCACCACCAGTACCAAGATAAACGGGATAAAGGAGGCATTAGATCAAAACGCCAGAAATTCCGCAAATCTCCGCCAAATTTCTGCATTCTTCACCCTCGATAAATTCACATAATCTCTCGACGCTTGAAAACTGATTGAGCCAGGAAAATCATCAATGTGGTGATTAGAGAAAGAATCACTACTGAAATTATTGCCGAAACATAAGGGTTCCCCGTTTCCAATGTATGTGCTGGAGGGCTCCAGATAACATCCAAACCGGTGTCTAGATTAAATGCTTCAGCCATTAAGTGCATGGTCAATGTATCTGGCCATATAATTAGAACAAGAGAGTCAACAAGTTGTAGAGACCAATGAGATATTGAGAGAGATGACGCATATTGAATTGTAGTTGAACCACCTCCGATTAAGGTTAATACAGCCATCATGAATTCCCAGACTCCAATAATTAGTGCAATATACACACCATATTTAGGTGAAACTAGACCAAGAGTATTGAAAACCGCACCATATGCAGTAAGAGCGAGAACGGTAGTTAATCCAATGGCTAACCATATCAGAATATCTCTGAATCTAATTATTGAATCTCCAGGACCTAATAATGAAGTAAAAATACCCATCAGAAATGACATTAATAATACGAAACTGCCGGCTATTAGAAGATATCCAAGAATTCTGTAAACAATGAATTCACCTCTATGTATTGGTTTAGAAAGAAGATAATGTAAGGTTCCATTTTCGGTTTCATCTCTAACTAAACCTAGAGCCAAAAACAGAGGAAGGAAGATTGAGAGAATCATGATAAAAGCAATCTTTCCAACTGCAATAATGAAAACACGATGTATAGATTCTCCAGAGAGCTTTTCATCATCAGGATCTTCATCTACATTTTCATCTGCTCTGATATCAATTATGGTTTCTCCATCAGAGCCAATAATCCAAACAACATCACAAGGAATTCCATTTCTATTGGAATCATCTTCCTCAAACCAGAAATCTAATTCGATCCAATCCACTCTTAGACAATCGCCATCATCATCAAATCCTTGTGAAGAAGATAAGATATTTCCATCCCAGTCAATGTCGTCCTCATCAATATAGTTTGAAGCAGGCTCAGGTTCAACGTAATATTGATCTGTAAAATGACCCCATTCAGAATAATACTCTTCCAAAACTCTCAGAGTGCCCTCTCCTCGGAAATTCACACTCATCAACGCGATATCCCCATTGCTTTGCTGACAAGCATCACCCCATGATATCCACCAATCAACTCCAAATTCTCCATTCTGTGTACAGTCATCTAAATCAGAAAAATCAACATCGTCCCACCGATTGTATTGGAAATCTTCATCTATCCAAATAGGGGAAAAAATACCAGTAGCATCAATCCAAGTTTGATTTCCAGAATGTGTTCTATTTTGGTCGCTCCAGTGAACCTCACCATCTCTGACATAATATCCAGAACCGGGATATTGCATTGGATCCCAATCATCAGTACCATATTTCCTTTCTTGACCAAGAGGATAACCATCTCCGTCCCAATCTTCAGAATCGCCATCATTATCAATAGGTTCAAATCCATCTCGAACAGCATCTACATAGAATGCCAATAACATTAGGATAAGTAAAGTTCCAACACCTAGAACTACCCATGTTGACATACGGTGTCGCAATTGACGGACTGTTAACTCAGTTATTGCACCGGCTTTCCTATCAAGACGCGTCCATACGGTTTCTGACAACCCTCTACCTTGTTTATCCATCAGTTATCACCTCCGACGAGATACTTTAGCAGAGACTCTAAGTTGTCATCCGGATTTTCAATAGAATTTATTTTAACTCCTGAATTGACAATTACACGAGGAAGTATAGAATGTGCAGCTGATAAGTCATTTGTTAGGATTTCAAGAGCACCCTCTCCCGAAAAACGCACTCCATATACAGGATCCTCGATGATGAATGATGATGCTAATTCTCTTGGTTTCTCAGTCTTGATTAGAATTCTATGTGGATGTTTATCGAGTAAATCACGAATTGCATGTAGATTACCCAACGCTAGAAGTCGACCATTATGCAGAATCACAATTTGTTCAGTTATTCTCTCGATTTCATCTAGGATATGGCTTGAAACTAGAACCGTTTTACCTTGTGCACCTAAATCTCTTATCACGCTCATAATACTTGTTCGAGCGATTGGATCACAACCATGAAGAGGTTCATCGAGAATAATCAAATCAGGATCATGAACTAAAGCGTGAGCAATCTTGATTCGCTGTCTCATTCCCTTGCTGTATTTTCCAATCTCCTTATGTTGGACATCAGACAATCCGACGAATTCCAGAACATGTTCTGCTCTAGCACTTGCTTCTTCTCTAGTCATTCCATGCAAACGCGCTAGGGTTGAGACGAAATCATGGCCAGTCATCCAATCATACAATTTTTCAGTTTCCGATACATACCCGACTCGTCGATAAGGTGATGTGCTTTCCCAAGGATCAATTCCGAATAATCTGACAGAACCACCACTTGGTTTTAGTCTGCCCATTAGAAGTTTGAATAGAGTTGATTTTCCTGCACCATTCGGCCCTAATATTCCAGTAACACCTCCATCTATTGCTAATGAAACATCGTTGATACCTATTACATTCCCGTACCACTTGGAACAATGATCAATTACAACAGTAGGAGTACTTTTTGAAGTCATTCTCTAGTCACCTCCAAACTACTAACTCTATTGACTAGAACTGCAATTGATGCCGCATTATAGACCAAAACCGAAACAATAGAAAAGGCAAGAGAATGCTCATAATTTGGAGGAATTCCAACTAGCCATTGCCCTATATGGGCAAGTGCGTCATAAGGACTAAGGATGTAAATTATTGATGTTTGAAAAACTAATTCAACTAATAATGCAGTGAGTTTAGTGCCGAAAATTATTGCTAAGAAGGCCACAGCTGCAAAGAAGCGACTCTGACTAATGCTAGAAAGAGCCATTCCAATTGATGTATATGTGAATACAAGTAAAAGGCCAGCAATTAATCCTCCTAAGAACATAGGTAAAGTATCAATCAAAAACGCCCAGCCCTCACCTCTAAAGACGATAGAGGTGGAATAATACAATACATAGGAGAATACGATAACGAAGGTAAGAACAAAGGCTGCACTCAAGAATTTCATAATTGTATAATCGGTTCTCGTTACTGGCCGTGAAAAGTAGATAGCACTAGTTCCATTTTTCCTATCATCAGAAATCATTCCCCCTACAACAAGAGCAGTTAGAAGAGGCCACATACAGAGGTTTCTCGGATAGTACCCTAGTACTTGACCCCACAAATTGTATCTGTTAATCCCCCACATCCTAGTCAACCAATCGGAGGCATCACCAGGGAGTGTTGAAGATAAGAAAATCATAGCAATTGGCGTTAGAGATGATAGTAGAATTACCAGAATAGTTAGACGAACAAAAGGATTGTAGTATCTATGTCCTTTTGATGAAAATAATCCATATACGTGGTGTCGAAAAATCGCATAATTACGTACCCATCGTGGACCTAGAGTTCCATTCCAAGGACGATACACCTGTTCGAAGACTACTCCAAGACTTGCTCGTTGAGCGACGACAGCCTGAGCATCATCATCTCCGTCACCTGCCCCATAGGCGACTTCCATCCTAGTTTGACCATTAGCTAGAGCAAGATCTTCAGACAATTCTTTCACCTCCTGTGTGAGCCTCTGTCATCAAATCTGCAGTGCCCTTTACGTGAGAGCCTAATCTCTCCATAATGAGAAGGAATATATCTTCAAGATCAGGTTCATATTCACGAAGTTCTCTAACCTGCACACCGACTTTTGCAGCAGTTTCAATAACCAATCCGATAGTGTTCTCATCTTCAATTGTTACTCTCATCACTCGACCTAGACGGCGTACGCTCAAGCCGGACTCTTTGAGAGCATTTTCCATCGTACTTGCACCACCCCAAATTACCACCTCGATTTCACGATCTATCTGGCGGGCTAAATCTTCTATGGAACGTTGAACCACAATTTTCCCTTTATGCATCATGACAATTCTGTCACATACTTCTTGGACATCATCCATCACATGACTGGACATCAGAACAGTACCACCTCCATCATCTACTGTACGTTTCAGAGTTTCTAGCATGAATTTTCGTGAACGCTGATCTAACCCATTAGTTGGTTCGTCACAAATTAGAATTTCAGGGTCATGAACCAGTGCACAAGCAAGCTTTGTTGCCTGCTTCATCCCAGTACTAAATGATTCGATTTTTCGATACCTTTGATCGCGAAGACCAACATACTCGAGAACCTCATGGGCTCTCTGCATAGCCTGTGCAGGATTCATCCCCAACAATTCTCCCGAATAACGAACTTGATCAATAGCGTTTAGACTTGGGTCAAGGGAATCATATTCAGGCATGTAACCAATCCGTGAACGAATCAAATCTCCTTGAGTACGGATATCAAATCCTAGAACCGTTCCATTACCAGAGGTTGTTGTAATCAGTCCGAGTAAACACTTGAACAGAGTAGATTTTCCAGCACCGTTTGGCCCAAGTACTCCAATTGCCCCTCTCGATAAGGATAAATTAGCATCATCTAGGGCAAGATGAGGACCATACAATTTGCGCAGATTCTGTGTTTGAATGATTAAGTCTTCGCTCAAAAAAACACCCTCCGTTAACCGACTCCCCTAAGGGAGTCGAATCTATGTGGTAACAGAAACCACTTGAAACAATCCCCGACAGAGATTGAGTTGCATCATTGCTTCATTGCACCATCACGAACTTTTACAGCAATTCCTTTTGTGAAGAATGACATGTCATCAGCGGTAGCATTTGCTATTCCATGTGCAACTAAATTCCCCTCAGAATCTACCACTAAACAAGGCTGACCAACTATTAGATGAGAATCTGCACCTAAGACAAATCCATGTATGACATTTCGTCCTTGACCAACGAAAGGTATTGCGTCATCGTGAAGAAGTACTCGTGGAATACCTAGATGATCTCCCTCGATATATTCCATCTCAGACTGGAATTTACGAGGAGGATTTGGATTTAATTCGTGGAGAGCTCTAGCTCCATTCAGAGTCAAAGATAGAGCACCATCAGGAAGCCTAGGTGACAAACAATGTTGATCATCAAAATTCACGTTAACCATACGGTCGGTTCTCGATCTTCGAGCACTCATGTTAGAAGTTAAATCACAGGATAATTTTGGATTAATTCCACAGAATAAGGAGAGTTTGTCAACAACTGTACAACGATCTATCCAATCACGGATTATCTGACGCTTATCGCCTCCAGCGATCTCATCTGGATCAGGTAGGCATTCGTGGATATCCAATGGTAAATTGGACAAGCTCAAGTCATCAAGCCATGCATCAATTTCATTCTCAGAAATTACCATCCTCCATAGATCGTCTGAACCATCAATATGACACCATGGTGAGACATCTTCGAGAGTGAATGGAATAAGCCCAATGGGGGTAGAAATTAGGATTACAGAACGAGGTTCCTCACGAAGTGCCTCCACCGCAGTCCCGAGAGCGGAATTGCGCCAAGGAGGAGCCGCGCCAGTCAAAATTACAACTCTCTCTGGAGAAGACACTGAGTCATCCCACCATGACCCAGGGGCACGCCATCTTGTGGCTAACATTGCATTTAGGTGGAGGAGATGTGGACGGTAGTCAATATCATTGCCGAAATGCTCCGCAGTACCACGTACGGGATTTGTTGAGGAAATTATTCTCAAAGCACTCTGGCCAACGGGTCCTTCATCAGGATCTACCAACTGTTCTATTACCCATTCAAAGGCCTCCCTTAGTTGAGGGGAGGCATGACTTCTTTGTTCGGCTAAACGCCAAATTGTTCCATTTCTAATCGCCTCTCTGCATCTAGCAAGTTCAACCTGCGTAATCTCAAGATTATGATGAGAAAGAAGAACAGACCGCTCCTCCTTTTCCATCTCACGAACTTCTTTCGGAGTGTGATGAAAAAGAGCACTTGAGTGACAAGGCCATTCAGTAAGTTCACCCAGCTTTACCGTCCCCTCGGGTGTTAACAAACGATCGTCGCGAGCAAACAATGCATAGGCGGCTGAATCAAACAAATCAGTCCCTAAGGCAATTGCCAAAGGAAATAGCAAGGGATGACCACAACCAAAGAGATGGATTGGTCGATTTGGAGGAATTGTAGCACGAGCCGCCAATAGAATCTGAAATAATTCTCGATACCGCTGTTTTTCCATTAGAGGAACTATGCCTCCAATAGGGTGAATTGCAAAACCTCTATGCTCACCTTCCATACTACCCATCAAGTCGCCAGCATGGGCTCTCAAATCTTCATGTAGACCTCCTTGAATTGGTCCATTGAGTAGTAACTCCTCGCCTGCAACTGTCAGGGATGGGGTGGCTCTATCCGCGGTTTCAACAACTGCATTCTCCAGTTCTTCTCTAGTCATATCCGGGCGGCCAAATACATCGAGCATTGTCCCTATATCAACACCAATATTTCTCTGAAACTCAACAATCTCTTCAACGCCAACTTCTACATCTCCATAGACATATGACTGAAAGGTACCCGAATCGGTAACTATCACTCCTGGATAATCCAATAGAGCATGGATTCCATCTTTGAGAGCTGGGTCACGTAACTTTTCATGTTTCCATGTAACATATGAATTCGTAATCAATCCATTTACGTGATAACGCTCCCACATTTCACGCGGTTCTATTGTTCGAATATTCGGATTTACCACAGGTAGTAGCATTGGGGTTGCTAGAACTCCGTGATTGGTGTACAATAGACCCAATCGTGCTGCTCCATCACGTGCAGTGACCTCGAACTTTCCAAGGTCCTGCGGCCGGCAGGGACTGGGGTCTGGACGTACAGCCACAGTATCGCTGCTCGGCCTTGTAGTCATCAATCCTCGCCAACGCGCGAGAGTACTTTCAAGGAGACTTTACCATCATTTAGAACGACTTCAACCTCATCTCCATTATTGATTGCAATAGTAGGGTCTTGGTCAAATCCATGAGCATATGGCAGACCTAGAAGGCTTGCTGCGGGAAGTGTCAACGGACAAACATCTCGATTCAATATTACTTTAGGACCGAAGCCAGTATAGATTAATCCCATTAGGACAAAAGGGGCAACCGTTGACCCAGAGCCTTTTGGGTAAATAAGAACTGTATCCTTAATCGAAACACCATCGAGAGGATGTCCAGGTTCCTCTATAACTCCCGTATCCCGGTTGACGTATCCAAGGTAAGTTATTGGAACATCAGTCACCATTGCCTTTCCAGAGACTACCCATTCTTCTTGGCTTGGTAGGCCCTTTCCAGACACATTGGCATCGCCTAATTGATGTGATTTGTTTGTAGCAATGGGTTTTGCCTTCTTTGTGCCAAGAACTGGTCTTTCTCCTGTAACGAGACCTGGATCAAAGGCATGGGCTACACACTGTGAAATTGGTGCAACACTAGTTGGCATTCTATTCAGTCCACTGGTTAGATAATGTTCAGCTTTGAGAGAATTAGTCAGAAGGTGGTTGTAGTGGGAACGATTGTATGGAGTAACCTCGGGACAAGTGTCTTTGAGAACTAAAGCACCAGCCTCTTCAAGAATTGATACAGTTCCATCGGCGTCTAACATTTCGTAATTTGCAGCACTGGTAAAAAGCCACAGACGCTGATTAGGTATTCGCTGTCCCAATTCCATTCTCGCTCTAACTGCGGCCGCAGTCGCTCTTGCTTCACCAACACTGGCCTGAGGACAGCCTATTACAACTAAATCGACAATTCCCGAAGGCGCCAATTCATCGTATCTCTTTGTCAAATTTTCATCTGAAAAAATCAATTCACCCTCATATGATTCAGTAGATGGTGGGTCTCCAGTTATTCCATCTGCCCATAACATAGGACAGCCATAATTCGCTGCGGCAGCAGTAAGTGCCTTACGCATCTCAAAGTCATTATTTTCTGGCAATCCCACGATATGCGGCATCATGCCCCAAGGCATATTCCACTCTGGCCGAATTTGTTTACCTATCCAATCACCCAAAACCGACCAATCGGCAGTATCTCCCATGTCTGCTTCAATCGTGACCAGAATGTTAGGGCGACGATTCTCTTCAATATGCAAGCCCCAAAGAGGAGCCCATCCCGTAAGTGCTGTGGCTAATGCAGAAAGTCCAGATTCTCTGTTTGTAATTAGAGATGTGTATGAATTGGAGAAACAAACAGCATTAGATTCTGCCCAAGAACCTATTCCTTCGGCTAATTCAATTCCACTATCATATGGCGTGCAGGATAGGATTGAATCAATTCCCAATTCAGAATAGGCATGAATAATCTCAAATTGGTGTTTGAGAAAATCTGGATAATCAATTCCCATTTGGTCGATTTTATCCATATCACAGCCCGAAGAGTTCAGAGTTGTTGGTATTGCAACGATTCCTTCAGAATCACCCGAAATATCGGAGAGGAAACGACGAAGTCCATGCCCACCTGTGATTACACTTACTCCTGATACATGGGCGTGTGAACATCTAACGAATTCACTCGCACCTGCTGAAGAAGCCAAATCAACAACCAAACGAGCGGCCTTCTGCTTAGTTGGCCCTTGCTTGCCTTCAAGCATCGACTGGAGTTCTGTAGGGACTTCCACGATTGAAGCCCAGATGCCGGACTCCTTCAAGATTCGCCGAGATTTGACTCAATCAATGACATCTAGGCTGAACATCCTTCAGGTCATTAATTCCCTGAACGCTGACGCTGTGCTTCAATTGCCACTGCGCTAAGAGGTGCTTGAAGATTGAATGAAGGAACAAAACCAGTCATTGGGATTCTAATTATTTCATCAGCTAATTGCAGAACTTCAGAGGAAATTCCTTCACGCTCACCACCTACAATCAGAATCACATTTCCAGTTAAGTCTACATCCCACGGATTAGATTCACCAACGTCCTCCAAAGCAATAATTCGGAATCCGAAAGATTTTGCTAACTCAATTGAAGATGCTGCATCTTGCCAAAGAACGGGGAGGAATCTATGAGCCTTCATTGAAGCACGTTTTGCAGCACTTCGCTCTTCATTATTGAGTTCTCCATTGACAATTACCGCATCGGCTCCGGAGACCTCAGCGGTTCGAATACAGAAACCTATGTTGACTGGATATTTAGCCCCATCAAGAAGCCAAATGAGGCCTCCTGATTTCAGCACATCCTCAAAGTTTGCCAAGGGATCACGACCTACCAAAGCAAGTATCTCAGGAGTGCCTTGACTATTATCTCTAGACATGCGCCATAGGTCGTTTTGAGAACCTTCAATCACCCTGATTCCCAAAGATTCAGCCTGACGCACTAGATTAGTTATTTTGGCAGAATTATGATCTCTTTTAACAAGGATAAGAGTTATTTTTTCTCCCTCATCCATAGCCTGTAACACCTCTACAGCACCACATTTTTGCATTGACAAAATACTCACAACCTAGTTTCCATCGTTTGTATGATCATCATTATTGCTATTCTTTTTGAAGATTGGAATTGGAATCATTTTGTGTAAATTCGCATTGTGGAATTTATGATAAATATCCAAGACTTCTTTTTGCCTTTCTGAAAGTCGCTCTCCTGATGGATTTTCTAATTCATCCATAGCCCACTCGATTTCAGCATACGAAGCACCAATTTGGTCTTCATCAGTTCGGCCATCATCCCATAGTCCATCAGTGGGGGCTGCATCTCGAATTTCCTGAATTATTCCCAAAGCCTCAGCGATAGCATATACCTCGGTTTTGTAAAGGTCGGCAATAGGAGAAATATCCACACCCCCATCGCCGTATTTCGTGAAAAAGCCGACTCCGAAATCCTCCACTTTGTTGCCCGTTCCAACGACTATCCCATTGCTAGAAGATGCAATAGCATAGAGTGTGGTCATTCTGATCCTAGCTCTAGAATTAGCAGCAGCCATTGTGGTAATGCCATCACCCAATTCCTTCATCAGAGAATCAAATGTGCCCGTGAGATCGATTTGTTGACTCTCCACATTTTCCCATCTAGACTTCAGCCAATCTATCTGTCGATTTGATAATTCATATTGATCTGGAGCCTGATGGATTGGCATATTGAGTGCTATAGTTCGTAGCCCAGACCTTGCACACAGTGTCGAGGTGACTGCGGAATCGATACCTCCTGAGACTCCAACAACAAGAGTCGATATACCTGCATTCTGGGCATAGTCACGAATCCAATCAGTAATTTCGTCACTGAGATCGATTAAGTCTTGCATTCAATAATTCCTCCTTTCAGTGGCACGCCATACCGTATTTCTTTAATCTCCAGTAGTTGTAAGGCCATGGTGTAATGAAACCGACAAATAGCATTGGAATGACTGCCATAGGATCGAGGCCCAATTGACCACCTGTGTAAATTAAATCAGTTATTTCCATTGCAATTTCCATCATTAGCATTGAAATAAATGACATTCCAAATGCGGTTGAGAGAGCATTTCTGAAGTCCATCTGACCACGCATAAGAATCGTAGTCTCCAACATCACGCTTGTTGCAAGCCCGTTAATTAGTGGTAATAAAAATAGGAAAATAATGTACAAGTCAAAGCTGCTGGAATACGGATTGATTAAATCCCAACTCACGTGATGATGGATTCCATAGTATTGGTATGCGGCAAGCGTACCAAACTCACCTATTGAGCAACCAATTAGACACCATTTGGTATTGTTTGCTGATTGCTTCCAAACAGAACCATCGCCCCAATGAAAATCATCTCCTTGGCCATCAACAGTGTAACCTATGGCTCTAACCGCACCGGTTAGTAAATCACGAGAAATTCCCGAATGAATAACCACCGCAGTTCCTTGTTCATGAGACACAACAGCTGACTCCACACCAGATACGCCTTCGATGGCATCTCGTACTCTACCAGCACAACCATCACAGGTCATTCCGCCCACATTCAACTGAATCGTCTCTGCCATCAGGTCTAATGCGGGGCCGATACTCTTTGAAACCTTGCAAACAATACTAATCGCCCTTTGGGCGACTCCCTCACGTTCAAGAAGGAAACACAGGTCGAAGACTCGATGGCCGCGCCTAAACCCGCTGGAGACCTTGACCCGGTCTCTCTAGAAACTAGCCTAATGCAAATCTGGAGCGATGAGAACACATTCGCTCAGAGCATTGAGGCGCGCCGAGACGGTGCTACACCATTCACCTTCCTTGAAGGACCTCCTACCGCAAACGGGAAACCAGGAATTCATCATGTGATTTCTCGTCTATTCAAGGACATGGTTTGCAGATGGAAGACAATGGAAGGTCACATTGTTGAGCGGAAGGCTGGTTGGGATACTCACGGTCTTCCGGTTGAAATTGAAGTGCAAAAACAGCTTGATTTGATGAGTAATGAGGCTATTGAAGCGTTTGGGATGGAAGCCTTCAACCAGAAGTGTAAGGAAAGTGTCTGGACATACGAGGCCGCTTGGCGAGAGATGACCGAACGCATGGGATTCTGGGTAGATCTAGATGACCCATATGTCACCTTACATGACGAATATATCGAATCAGCATGGTGGTCACTCAAGCAAATGTTCGACAAGGGACTTCTATTCAGGGGTCACAAAGTATTACCTTACTGCCCACAAACTGGAACTAGTTACTCTAGTCATGAAGTGGCTCTAGGTTACAAAGAAGTTGCAGAGCCTGCTGTTTTCGTGAAGTTCAAACTGGCTGATGAAAACGCATCAGTCCTTGCTTGGACTACAACCCCTTGGACACTACCGGGTAATGTAGGGCTTGCAGTGGGTCCTGATGTCACATATGTTCGAGTAAGAATCACGGCACCACCCTCTGAGTCGTGGGAAGGAAGAGGAGGCTCAGATATTGGTGAGGAAGTCATTCTAGCAAAGGATTTGATGGGAGCAGTATTGCGTCATCACGCTGATATTATTGAAGAAATCCCAGGTTCTGATTTAGTCGGAAAATCCTATGTTCCATTATTCCCAGATGCAATCGATGGAACTAACCATCCATCTGCTTGGACAATAGTTGGAGCAGATTTCGTAACCACTAGTGATGGAACAGGAGTAGTCCATACTGCTGTTATGTATGGAGAGGATGACTACAATCTAGGAATGAAAGAAGGATTTCCAGCCCAGCATACCGTTGGTATGGATGGGCGCTTTGTAAAAGGAACTCATAGTCAATTAGATGGTCGATACGTCAAAGATTGTGACGAGGATATTATCGATTTGCTAACTGAGGAAAACAAGCTTTACCGTGAACATATTTACACTCACGATTACCCACATTGTTGGCGAACTGATCATCCACTTCTTTACTACGCAATGGATAGTTGGTTCGTTAAGATGACTGCTGTAAAAGAGCAAATCACACAGTATAACTCTGAAGTCGAATGGGCTCCATCTTGGACTGGAGAAAAAAGAATGGGAGAATGGCTCTCTAACATCAAAGATTGGGCTATTAGTCGAGAACGTTACTGGGGTACACCAATTCCAGTATGGATTTGTCCAGAATGCGAAAAAGAGCACTGTATCGGTAGTATTGCAGAGATGGAAGAAATGAAGACCACAGATTCTCAAATGCCTCCTGAACTACATCGTCCCTACGTCGATGACGTCAAACTGAACTGCCCATCAAGCGGCTGCTCGGGTGAGATGGTACGCGAACCATATGTGATGGACTGTTGGTTCGACTCTGGCTGTGCGTCATTTGCACAATGGCATTACCCGTTTGAAAACACTGACAAGTTTGACGGGAGCTTCCCTGTTGACTACATCTGTGAAGCAGTAGACCAGACTCGTGGCTGGTTCTACTCCTTATTGGCAGTCTCAACTACAGTTTTCGATAGCATTAGTTATCGAAGATGTCTGTCCCTAGGCCATATCTTAGACAAGGAGGGGAAGAAAATGTCGAAGTCGCGCGGAAATGTAGTCAACCCCTGGGATCATTTCAACAAGGAAGGTTCCGATTCAATCCGATGGTATATGATGACACAAAGCGCACCTTGGTCACCAACTAACTTTGACCCTAATGGGGTTAGAGAATCCTACGCAAAGATGTTCCTCACTCTGTGGAATGTTCACCGCTTCCACTCAGAATACGCAGCACTGGATGGCTTTGATCCAGATGATGAAAGTGGATATGTTCCCGTCGCTGAGCGCAGCCCCCTAGATCGATGGATTCTCTCAAGATTACATTCAGTAGCACAAGATTACCAAGACCAATTTGTTGCATGGGATTTCCATAAGGCAGGTAGAGACCTTGAGACATTCGTTGTTAACGACCTCTCAAATTGGTATGTTCGAAGAAGTCGTAGGAGACTTTGGGATGAAGCAGATTCTTCGGACAAACGTTCTTGTCAACATACCCTTCATGAAGTTCTACTAACTGTCTGTAAATTGATGGCTCCAGTAGCTCCATTCATGCCTGATCAGATCCACCGAGACTTAACAGGAATCTCTGTCCATCTTGCAGACTGGCCGGTTGGTTCCAAACTTGTCGAATCAACACTCCCCCCTCAAAACTGGGCTCTTGAGCAAGAAATGGCTCTGGTTAGAACACTTGCCGAAACTGGACGAAGAGTCCGAGTTGAGGCTAATCGCAGACAGCGTTTGCCGTGCCGTTCTGGTTGGATTGTAGGTGGACCTGATATTTCGAGATTCCACGATATTCTTGCCGATGAATTGAATGTAGAAGTATTGACTGCGGAAGAAAATCTTGAGCGCTTCCAACGCATGGTAATCGAGCCAAATCGTAAGACATTAGGTAGTAAATGTAGACAAGACCTACCTGCAGTTTTGGATCTTTTAGCTCAAGCAGATCCGGATAATATACTTCTAGAAATTGATGCAGGAATTTGCATCCTCGAAGGATATGATATCACAATGGAAGATATAGAAATTAGATATGTCGAGAAGGATGGTTTTGCTGCTTCAACAATATCAGATGATGACGTCGGAGATGTGTCTCTAGTACTAGACATGAGTCTTGATAATCAGTTGATATCCAAAGGCCTGACTAGAGATATTATTCGCCGCATACAGGCTAAGAGAAAAGAACTTGATTTGGAAATGGAAGCAAACATCGAGTTAACGGTTTGGTTAGATGAAAATGCACCTGAAATTTCGCAAAATGATTGGAATCATCTAGTTAATGAAACTCGAGCAACTGGTGCTGAATTAAGCCTTGATTCACCTCCTGCAGGCATTGACTCATTCAACGTCGATGGCATTGAAGTTCATTTCTCAGTATCTTGAAATGAATCAAAGTCTAATCCATTCTCCATTTGCATCCCCTCAAATTACTGCGACATGTAAGCCGTATTCAGTCGGCAACATCAATTCGACCCCAAATAGAGGGTCTGGATCAGATGAATCATGATAAGCGATGAAGGCACCACCATCTGGTAGAATACCCATACTAGCGAAGTCAAAGCGGATATCATTTCCAGCACCCGATGTTGAATCAAGATCACCTAAACCAAGGTAAACCTTGATGTCTGGTTCAAGAGATTCTGAGAAGCCTCTGACATGGTATGCTAAGTCTACATCTGGACCCTCTGAAGATTGGTATCTTATGTTCACCACAAGAAGATCGTGAACACCACTAGAGTGCCATTCCCATTCTTCTAATTCACTAGCAGTTCCATTCAAATTGTAATCCTTAGTATCCCAAGATTCTCCGCCATCCCACGAAACATAATGGTGTAATCCAACACCACTGGACATCTTCTCAAAACAATGTAATGCTGTTGATGAATCAAATGCACAGTATTCAGTTGGCAAAGATGAACCATTCAAGGTAGTTGCAGCCCACCAATTCAGAGCAGTGTCAACATATGCATCAGTTCCATCAAGGAAATAATTTGGAAAATATAGGCCTCCAGAAGGCACAGGAAATGAGCGCATTTCCTTATGTGGCTTAGTGAAATCCCATTCTACACCAAGTGATTCGGGATTGAGATCGACTTCGATTGAATCGAGATTTGCATCCCTATCAGGGAAACTGAAATAATCATAATTTAGGCCATCTGTAGAAATCTGCCCACCTATGTTTGATGACTGATGCCAGAAATTCGAAATGACTAGGCTAGCCCAAGGTCCATTTCCATAAATTCCACCATTGATTGGCCCAACCACCTCAACCTGCCATGAACGGTCATAGAATGGTTCAGGAGTACGATTGAAACACCAACTCCACTCTTGATCTTCTGCATCATAGAAAAATGCGTAGAATTGATCAGCACCACTTGAACTAGGATAAGGGAACCAACCCATAGAAATCAAGTCGCCATTTGTTGCTTGTACAATACTTCCTTCACCAAGACCTTCTTGTCCCGGAACTGTCGGTTTTGGTTCTAGACAACCAATCTGGCTTAGTATAGAAGGACGATACTCTTGCCAAGTGTGTCCTCTATCCTCTGACCAAGTAGGATACTCGCCTCCAAAATTGAGAATCCATCCCTCCTTGGTTGCAGCAAGATAATGCTCACAGCAATTTCCACCTTCCTCATTACCAAAAACTACCCAACTGGAATTGCCCCAAGTCGTGTTCGAATTAGGGTCTCCTACATCGAAAGGTCTCACACAAGGAGTGCTAAAACAAGAATCAGAATAGCTAGAGGGTAGGTCGATATATTCCATTCCTTTCTCCCAATCGGGAATATCAGAACTGCTATTCCCCCCCGAGCCACCTCCTAAACATCCAGCGAAAGTCATGGTGATTACCATGAGGGCCGCGCTGATAACTCGAAGGCTACGCTGCATAGTACTCCGACTACGGCGAGGTTGGTCAGTATTTCGCCCCTTTCATGGAATGTTCAAGGATAAATCTCAGTTCATTCCGTAGTTGGATTCAAGACATATAACAAATCGTCTCACGACAATGCGCCATAGCCTTGTCTTCGTAGTGCTGATGCTTTTGATGTCAACTGCTCCTATGATGACGACTTATGCGCAAGAAACAGGTAATTCGTTAATCATCAATGAAATCTACGTTTCACCCAATACTGAGCAATATGGAGGAATTGATTGGAATGGTGATGGTGAGATTAGCAGATACTCAAATCAATTCGTTGAGATTCACAACCCCACAGAATCTGCAGTCGATATGGGAGGCTGGTGGATTGATGACATTGCAGATGGAGGGTCTCCTGCATGCAGTGTTGCTTGGGGAACTACCAT
>NTJR01000039.1 GCA_002457595.1 Marine Group II euryarchaeote MED-G36 | reverse complement strand
CAAGACGCTTTGCAATTTCTGCTGCATTTGAAGTGTGTATTGGCATACGTGCGTGCAGTGTCCTCATACCTCGCTCAAGGAGATAGCACATGTGTGGATCGGCAGCACCGCCGAAGTGTACTTTCTTAGGGAAAATTTCGGCTACCAAATCTTTGCGGCCTACTACAAACCCTGCAATCAAATCAGAATGGCCACCTAGGTACTTAGTGGCCGAATGAATTACTAAATCAAATCCATAGTTGATTGGATTGCACGAAAAAGGGGATGCAAAAGTGTTGTCAACAATTGCAATCAAATCGTGCTTCTTGGCAATTGCTATCATTGCTTCAAGATCGCAGACTTTTATCACTGGATTGGTAATTGTCTCAACATAGAGAATCTTTGTGTTTGGTTGTATAGCAGCCTCGTAGGAAGCAGGATCGCGCATGTCAGCCATTGTGACCTCAATACCGAATCTAGGCAAGTCTTCAGTCATTAGACCATAAGTTCCGCCATAGCAATCAGCACTTGCAACCATATGGTCGCCACTGGATAAAAGACCCATTAGAGTGGTTGATATTGCTGCCATGCCGCTAGAGAATGTTTCTCCATCCTCTGCGCCCTCAAGAGCAACTATCTTAGAAGCAACTGCTTCCGAATTAATACTTGAAAGGCGAGAATATAGTGATGTATGTTGTGCCCCATCAGCCCAGCCTTGATACCTCTCATCTGTGAGTTGGTATGTTGAAGAAAGGAAGACTGGGGTTACTGCTGCACCATCTACGTTCTGTGTGCCTGACCAAACTGCTCGGGTTGCAAATTCCTTGTCGGAGTGTTTCTCGTCCATGACCCTCGCAGAGGGTGCTATGAAATCAACTGAATGATGAGGATAAAGAAAAAACGTCGATAATACGACGGGATATTCAACAATAACCGACTAAATGACGGAAGAAGTTATTTCATACCGTCTAATCGGTAGCATGTGCCTCTAAGTGGATTAGACATGAAGGACCAGCGAATAATTGAGCTCCTCTCTGGAGACGCTCGGATGAGTACGCAATCAATCGCGGATCGATTGAATATGCCCCGGGTAACTGCTCACGATAGAATCCGACGATTGCAAGAACGGGGTATTGTTAGAAGATTTACGGTTGATATTGATGCAGGAGTTGTTGGGTCGCCACTCAATGGCTTTATTCTAGCAAATTGGCAAGGCGAGAGGGGGTTGACGGACAGGAGGATGGTGGCCCAAGAGATATGTGAATTATCATTCGTCAAGAGTTGCCATATTGTTACAGGACAATGGGATTTCATAATACAAGTCGTAGCTAAAGATATGGAAGATCTTGGAGATGCAATACTCGACCGGTTGTCTGGTATTGAAGGAATGGGTCACACCCGGACTATGGTTTCGTTCTATGATTACGGGGGGCCCGCTGAGGCCTTATCTTGACCGTTCAGGAGTTGGCCCATTCTGCATATTCAGAAGTGGTTTCAGCGGCAAATGCGATAATCATCGGTACGTCGTAGGGATGTTCTGAAGTTATCTTTGAGATTAAGTGGTCCTTCTTTGAAAATGTAGTCTTGAATTGAATTCGCCATTCCTCGGCGCTCTGAACTTCATCTTCCCACTTGAACATGGATGTTATTGAATGGCGTTGGGCGCAAGCTGCTAAATCTTGAGAAATAATGTTGTAACACCACTCACCAACAAGGGGCTCCAACCACTCAACTGGTAGTGTGGTTTGCACGACCCATACTTCGTCCGCCATATCCCTCCGCACACATACAAGGCAATCAATTCGATGGTGAAGTTTGAATGCCTGACGTCACTCGACGATGCTGCGGTGCTGCAGTGGTGGACTACACACAACCCATCGATACAGGTGAAATTCCAGAATCTGGGTCTCACTTTGATGTTATTGTAGTTGGTGGAGGGCCAGGGGGTTCAGCTGCCGCTGCATACAATGCAATGAATGGTTGCAAGGTGCTTTTGATAGAAAAAGAAGTATGGCCTAGAGACAAAATTTGTGGAGATGCTGTCGGTGGTAAATCTCTCTCTCATGCTAAGGAGCTTGGCGTACTAGAATTGGTAGATGACTCGCCTCACTATGTTGTGGATTCAATTGTTTTCGGTAGTGCTAATGGCTCGGAAGTGCGTGTAATGTTGCCGAAGGAGGCTTACGAAGCCAAAGGTCTGCAATCAGGATATGCACTTCCTCGAAAACAATTTGACTTTGTCATGTTCCACAGGTGTCAAGAAATAGTTCGAGAAAATGGTGGAGTGGTGATTCAAGGATTTACTGTTCTGGATGTTGTACACGAAGGCGCGGGTGAGGATGTAAAAATTGTAGGAGTTAGGGGTAAGTTTGGTGGAAAGCGAGGTACTAGCGAAGATTTGGAATTCTCGGCTAATTTGACAATCGGAGCAGGAGGTTACAACTGCCCCGTTTCGCGAAAAATAACAATTGACTTACATGGAGAAGACCATAATGACCCGGACCACTTCTGTGGAGGATATAGGGAGTATTGGGAAAATGTGGGTGGCCTAGATGGCAATGATGGTCCCATTGAAATTCACTTTATCGATGAGGTTTTACCTGGGTACTTCTGGCTCTTCCCTGTTCGGGACGGCGTAGTAAATGTGGGAATTGGTATGTTAATTTCAGAACAGAGAAAGTTGAAAGAAAGTCGAAAGAAATCTCTCAAGAAGGTACAGAAATGGGTCATCGAGGAACATCCGAGATTCAAAGAGCGTTTTGCCGGAGCAAAGATGGTTGAAGGATCTGGGAAGGGATGGCAACTACCATTCGGCTCACCCCGTAAAAAGGCCCCTTCATTTCAGCCGAGGCGGAATGCAATGGCGGGCGCAATGACTGTTGGCGATGCTGCTAGTTTGGTTGATCCTTTCAGTGGAGAAGGTATTGGAAATGCGCTTCTGTCAGCCAAACTAACAAGTAAACATTTCAACAAAAATTTGCACTCGCAGGGATTTCCTGCAGATGCTGCTATTGCCTATATGGAATCTCTCTGGGATATATTGGGTAAAGAATTGACTAATTCAACAAAACTACAGAAATTGATGAAATGGAAGAGATTGAGTAATTGGTTCGTCCGGAGGGCATCAAAGAAGCCGGAGATTGGTGAGTTGATGTCGGAAATGATTGCGAGTAAAGACACGCAAGAGATTCTTTGGAATCCTTGGTTCTTGTTCAAGACAATTGTATTACCTTGAGGTGTAAATATGGATGGTTTAGATAAAACTCTGGCTGGAATTAAGGCCGTATTTCTTGACCTTGATGGTACCATTTATCTTGGAAGCAAACTCATAGATGGTTCTCTCGATTTTCTCTCTCGAATTGAAGAGGCAGGTATCAAGAGATTCTTTCTTTCAAACAATTCTAGTCGCTCGGTCAAACAATATGTTTCAAAATTGAATGGGATGGGGATTCCTGCAACTCCCGAAGATGTGTTGCTATCTACTCATGATCTTCTAAGTTGGTTGGCAAAGGAAGGTGTAGATGACACCTATTTGGTTGGTACTGAGGGAATGCAAGAAATGCTTGAAGATGCAGGCATCAATACAGACTCTGCAAGTCCGCAATACGTCGTTCTTGGTTATGATACTGAAATTACATATGAGAAGTTAAGTAGAGCCAGTATCCATTTACACAAGGGTGTTCCATTGGTAGTCAGCCACCCAGATATGGTGTGCCCATCACCAGATGGGGGTCTGCCAGATACCGGCGCCTACATGGCGTTGTTTGAAGCGACGACGGGGGTCAAAGCAACGCATGTTAGTGGCAAGCCAAATGCGGGTATGATTTTGCATAAAATCGAAGAATTAGGGTTGAAACCTTCTGAATGTGCCATGGTTGGAGATCGTCTCTATACCGATATGGAAATGGCTGAAAGATCTGGTGCGCATGGGGTTCTTGTTCTCTCTGGTGAAGCCACTCGAGAGGACTTAGCCAATGCGCCACAAAATCCGAGTCTTGTGGTTGAATCTGTAGACTTACTCTGCCGGCGTGGTTGTTGATTGAATTTTCAAAACTCCACGTAACTACAAGGGTGTAAAATTGATACATCTTGGCACCTGTTAGGGGTGGGTTTCAATAGTGGATGTGTAAGAACTACACTCCGTGGAGAGAGACTGGAGCGTCCAAGATGGTTCTGATTGCGATTTGACTGCACTCCCTCTTGTTAGGACTTGGCCGGGTCTTGCGCCTTATGCAGAGGCGGTAGAACGATTGGTCCTCATGGGGGCGATTGAAGATGAGGATTTACGCGATGTGTTAATGCGTACACCAAGGGGGATTCACGCGTTGCCATTACCCTTACTCGATGAAAGTATGAATATTGAGAGCAGTGCTTTGCGAATGCCTTGGTGGCAAGACATAGATTCTCCAAATTCTCTACTCCCTGGTGTTTACGAAACGGCTCAAGTTCTACAAATGTTAGAATTAGAAAAGGGAGATTCCGTCATGATTGTAGCACCGAGGGGGAATTGGTGGACTGAGATATTGATGCAATTGGGAGCAAGGAGATTGCGAATTGTTGAAATTGATGAAAGGAAAAGGGTGGAATTGCAACAACGTTGGGAAGAACTGCGTTTGGATATAGTTGCCGAAGCATGTAATTGTCAGATTGAATGGGCATCAATTTCTGATGCTTACGAAGATTCTCCAGAAGGAGGATGGGATAAAATTCTCGTTACTGGAGGACTTCCTAGAGCCCCTATTGGGCTTCTAATGCGCTTATCAAAAAACGGAATTGTTGTCGCCCCTATTGGTGAGAATTCAGGTACTGTACTACAAACAATAAGCCATCAAGGAGGGGGCGAATTTCAAGCTCAATGGTTAGCTATATGGAATGTTGATATGGTACAAGATGAAGCTGCTCAAACACTCTGTGATCTATCTCCTTATGTTGATTTGGATGTGAAACAAAGTGATGGTGATTTTAGTTCAATAAATACGGCGTGGATTCATGCAAATGATGAGCCTACTAGAGATAGATTAGGGCCCGCGGCTCTTCTAGATATGATTGAAGAAGTGTGGAGTGAAGTTGAGGCAACAACAGATGGGTATGGTACTGATGTTCGCGATATTCTTGCTCAGGATTTGTTCAAGATGGGTAATGTTTTGCAACGATTAGGAATTCTTCGTGTCGCCGCAGAGCATCATGGGACCTCGTACATGCTCAGCCCCTCTCCAGAAGCTGCATGCTATCTTGGAATGACATTTGCCGCTGATGAAGAAGATGGTTTGGCCTGGCAAAGGAAGGCAATTGAGACAAATCCGGAGTATGGGGGTTCTTGGAATGAAATTGGAGAGGCTTTGTTGCAAAGAGGAAATCCGCATCGGGCGATTGAGTGGTTTAGAGGTGCGATTAATTCTGTGAATTATTGTGAACGGGGGGCTGCTTGGGCTAATTTGGCGCGAGCACATTTAGAATTGGGGCAGAATACTTCGGCTTTATTTGCCGCACAAGAAGCGGCTTCATTGATGCCTGAAGAGTCTGAATTAGATGAATTATTGGAAGATCTTACTGAAGGATTAGTGTAGGACAAACAAGAAGAGAGAGACCCCTTGGGGTTGCTGATGGTTACTGTAGTCACCGGAGCCTCTGGCTACATAGGTAGCCACATCGTTGCGAATTTGTTAGCTAGAGGACAAGCGGTTCGGGCAACTGTTCGAGATGTGTCTGACCCTGAACGTGTTAATCATCTGAAGAATTTGAAAATCGCAGATGAAGGAAGTCTTGAAATTATTGAAATGGATCTTTTTGATGAAGCTGCTGTAAATGCTGCAATAGAGGGATGTACTGATGTCATCCATACCGCAGCAAGTGTGATTGTGCGCTCAAAAAATCCCCAAAAGAAAATTGTTGATCCGAGTGTAATTGGAACAAAAAATGTAGTTGCAGCAATAGAAAGAGCTGGTTGTGTGGAAAGATTTGTCCACACTTCCTCAACGGCAGCGATTCGGCCAATGAATTGGTATGATGGCCAAACCCTAACTACTGAAACTTGGGCAGATGATGCTACTGTCGAAGAGAACCCTTACGGATTAGCGAAAGCAAGTGCTGAGAGAATTGTTAGAGATTGGCATGCTACTCAACCCGTTGATTCGCGCCCTCGGTTGGTTACCATACACCCGTGTATGGTATTTGGCCCTCCTATGTCGCCACGACACTTGAGAGGATCTCTTGCCCTCTTGATGACCATGGTCAGGCGAGATATTCCCCTGGTTCTCCCAATGCAAGTATCAATTGTCGATGTTAGAGATGTTGCCGAAGCCCATGTGCGCGCACTCACTCAAGGAGAAGACGAGGGGAGATATCTCGTCGTTGCTGGAGACATGATGATGGGGGAGATGGTTAAATCTCTGAAGAAAAAATACCCAGAACGGAAATGGCGAACTGGAGTGGCACCATACTGGATTTCTCTTGTGGCCGCCTTTTTCCATCCAAAAATCGATGTTTCCTGGGCTAGAAGACATCTGAAAAAGAAACTCTTCTGGGATGCAAGTCCGGCTGAAAGAGAACTGGGGATGAATTGGACTAATCCGGAATCTTCTCTACTCGAAACTATGCCACCAATCTTGGAACATGATTGGGTTTGATGATTTATTACCACATTAAGTTTAGACCGGAAATGCGGTCGGGCAATCATGAGGGGTGTCGCAACACTACTAGCGCTGCTAATCATTGCGCCCGCGATTAGTGGTTGTTTTGGTGGGGAAAATAAAGTGACACCTGATGAAGAGGGGTCGTTTTCTTTTGAACAAGGGGACATACCAGCTACGACTTGGTATCATTATCCAGGAACTGTGAGTTCACCCTTCGCAATAGATGCTACTGATGCTGCTGCTGTTGCTGCTGCTAATATTACTGCAAATCTGAGTGGTGCAAATGCTCCTTTCTTTGCTCAAGGTACGTATTATGGAACTGGTTGGGATACCTTTGAGCCGACTATAGGAATAACCGGTTCAGGTGCTATTTTCTTTACAAATTACAATGGATTAGGAGATGGTACACACATTATTCGTTCGCGTGACCAGGGACAAACATGGGAAGATGTGGGGCCATTTGGGATGTCAGACGATCAAGGCCAGACCCCTAACTCAAACGACCCTTACCTCTATGTCGATAAATTCAACGATAAATTAGTCAAATTTGACATGCATGCACTTACCGCGATGTTCGTTGAATATTCCAATGACGATGGAGAAACATGGAGCGTTCCTTTCCCCGTTGAAGGATATTATGCACCACAAGACCACCAGAGCATTGCCTCAATGCCACATGAAAACGCAATTGTTGGAAATGTAGTCTACGTTTACTGCATCAATACTGGTTCTCCGGCTTTGGGGGCTCAGTGCTCAAGATCATTGGATGGAGGGCATACTTGGGACGCTCAACAACTAGGATTCCCTACAGAGAGTTTTGGAAATCAATGCTCGGGGCTGCACGGTCATGTTGCAGGGGGTTCGGATGGTTCGATATATCGAGGAAATCCGTCTTGTGAAGGGCCTGCTGTGTACGCTTCGCATGATGGTGGTTATTCTTGGAGCGAACATACCATCACAACAGAAGTCGGAATGCGACAGGGTTGGCATTCGCACGAAGTGGCTACCGCAGTGGACGAGGGGGGGAATGTTCACGCAACTTGGATTTCCACAGATATGATGCCGTGGTACTCCTATTCGAGAGACAAGGGTGTATCATGGAGTAATCCTGTTATGGTCGCGGTGCCCGGAGTCAAGGAAACAGGATTTCCTACTATTTTCGCTGGTGATGAGGGTAGGGTTGTTATCGGCTATATCGGTGAAGTGAATGATTGTGAAAATACTAACAACACTACTGGAGATTATTGTGGATGGGGTGGTTATATGGCGATTATGACTGATGCATTTGCAGATGCCCCGTTAATCACCAGTGTTGTTGTAAATTTGCCAGAGGATCCTTTGGACATAACATCAGATTGTGGGAATGTTCGATGTGGTGGGTTTGGAGATTTTATTGATGTTGAGTTAGATGATGAAGGACGCCCTTGGATTGCGTTGGCACATAATGCGGCGGGCACTGAAGAGGCTGTGATTGGTACTCTAATGACTGGCCCTTCACTCTACGGTGAGTTTGTTCAATTACCTCTACTTCCTGCTGGTGGTAACTCTACTCTCAAGATGTGAGTATGCGAGCATCTGAAGAATCAAGTCGGAGTCGCCAGTTCATGCGCACTGTTGTCGTATGTGTGGCAATTCTCGTAATTGCACCAACTTTGACTGGGTGTTTTGGTAGTGGAGATGAGGGGCCGGAGGTTGAGGAAAATGTGTTTTCGTCACTTTGTGACGAGGGGGTTTCACCCACTACTTGGTATCATTACGCCAACGCAACCAATGCTATGAATACCTCCAGTTTGTATAATGGAACTGATGTGCTCATAGAGAACAACTCGCCTTTCTGTGCAAAAGGAACTTATTACAGCATAGGAATGTCAACCTTTGAGCCCACTATTGGGATTACTTCAGCAGATAATCTCTACATCTCTAGTTGGGGTAATGGACAAAGTGGTGCTACTGCAATTGTACAATGTTCTGGATTAATTGGAATGGTTGGTAATGTATCCTATACTTGTGTTGATGTCTACGACCCCCCACTATTTCCTGTCGCCAATTCAAATGATCCTTATGTCTACGTTGACCCATGGACGGATCGTATCATGAAATTCGATATGCATGCTCTATTGGGAATGACTGTTGAATGGTCTGATAATGAAGGCAGCTCGTGGAGCCCCTCTTCAGTAGCCACGGGTTGGTCTGTGCAGGATCATCAGACTATCGCATCATCTCCATACAATGCAATTGCGCATCCAACTACCTGGGTTTTCTGTGTTAATGGAAACTATCCCTATCCTATTTGCTCAACTAGTCAAGACGGTGGTGCAACATGGGGACCGGAGGTGCCTGGCGCTCCAACTGATTGCAATAGTGGTGGATTAACAGGGCACATGATTGGCGCGAATGATGGAAACTTCTACCGTGGAAACCCTGGTTGTGATGGAGAAGGGTACTCAATTTATCGTTCAACAAACGGCGGCTTGACTTGGACTGAACATCGCCTACCTACTGAGACTACTGGTACTGCAGATACTTGGAATTTTGAAGAGGCACAGATACATCCTGATGAAGAAAACAATCTACATGCTATGTGGATGGGGATTGACAATATGCCATACTATTCTTACTCAAGAGATGAAGGCGATACTTGGTCAAATCCTCTAATGATTGCTCCGCCTGCTGGGTTAGATGGGGCGGGATTCCCAGCAATAGCAGCAGGAGATGAAGGTCGTGTAGTTTTCGCTTACATTGCTACGTCGAATGAAGGTTCCACTTGGGATGCTTACCTGACTGTGATGACTGATGCATTTAGCCCAATGCCATTGATGACAACGGTGCAAATTAATGATGTTAATGACCCATTAGAGAATGCAAAAACCGATTGTGGATACGATAGATGCGGTGGCTTTGGAGATTTCATTGATGTGTTGGTAGATCAGCACGGAAGGGCATGGTTTGGGCTCTCTCACAATGTTGTAGATGAGGGGATTTTTGCAACCTTTTCTGTCGGACCAAGCCTGAGAGGTCCTGTCGCCCCACTAGCTCCAATTCCAGAAGGGGGGCCTTCTACATTGGTTGGAACAATCGGAAATGCTACCGCCTAAATTTGGCCTAGTAAATCATACGCTTGGTAGGTGTATGCTGCGGCGAATCCTAACATTAGAATGCCACATATATTGAGGGCTGTTCGATATCCTTTGTGAGAAATATTTCCACTCATTCTATCTAAGAAATAAGCAAATATTGTTTTTGTAAGAATGATGGAAATGAGGAATGTTAGGGCATATGCAATGGGCGCTAATGGTTCTGTTTCGACATATAGAGCCATTAGCGGGCCGCCGATGAGGAACCAAAATACGTACACATTTGGGTTCAGCAAATTTGTCAAAATACCTCGTTTGAAGGAGTCAGATGTATCAATTTGGCTGGCCTCTGGATTCGGGGGGTCTATGCTGAAACAATCGACCCCCATTTTCGCGAGGAATACGGCTCCTGCGACTGAAATAATTAGCAATGCAAGAGGATTGGTTGCTAGCCAACCTGCTGCTAATAGACTGATTATGATAAGGGGGCCGTCTGTGAAAATGGGTGCCGCTGCAGTCCACAATCCTGCCTTGAAGCCTCCAGAAAGCGTTTCCCGAAATACCATTGTCAATAGTGGAC
>NTJR01000038.1 GCA_002457595.1 Marine Group II euryarchaeote MED-G36 | reverse complement strand
ATCAACCAAACTGACTTTTTCAGCAAATGATTCACCAGGCCCTGAACTGAGTTCTAATCCAAACATAGGATCGTCTTTGGTTGGGGTCGATGCATCGATGATAATCTTCGAATGTATATTCTCCCAAGGAGAATCGTGCGCTAAGGTGTCAGCCACTTGCCCCTCAAGTACCTGGATATCATGCTCAATATGGACTTTGGAATCAAGAGCGTCTAGAAGTGCCTCCAAGTCTTTCACAGGGTGATTTTGATCTGTAGCCACAATTGACTTCAGGAACATCATCTGACCTGCTCCTAAGAGCCCTAATGCAGTCTTGCGAGCCTGTCTCGGATAGTTTTGTTTACTTGAAACAATAGCTAGATTGTGAAATCCAGTCTCAAGTGGTAAAAACAAATCTACTACATCTCGGTGTTGGAATTGTAGTACAGGTCTGAAAGCATCACCTACGGCCTCACCGAGGTAACCGTCTTCCATTGGAGGTAAACCAACGATAGTTGCTGGTAAAACTGCATTTTTCCTGTGAGTTATTGCGGTAATATGCATTACTGGATATTCGTCTGCTAGAGAGTAATATCCGAAATGATCTCCAAATGGACCTTCTGTTCTTGTTTCTCCTGGAATCATATATCCTTCAATGACAAAATCTACCTCGGCGGGCACCCACAAGTCATTGGTTCTACATTTGCTCAGTCGCAGTCGCTTTCCACCTAGCAGGCCTGCAAATTCATATTCAGAGAGATTGTCTGGTAGAGGTGACATGGCTGAGAAAATCAACTCAGGAGGTCCACCCATGCAAATTGCAACAGGCATCCTGCCATCACCTGCTTCTGCTGCATGTTCTGCACCATGCTTATGTCGCTGCCAGTGTAATCCAACTTCCTTTGGCCCGAAAACTTGAGCCCGATACATTCCCATGTTGTGAACTCCTGTAGATGGATCGGCAGTGATTACCAATGGTAGAGTAATGAATGGTCCTCCATCATTTGGCCATGTTGTAGGAATTGGTAAACGAGTCATATCCGGTTCAGCCATCACAATTTGTTGGCAAGCACCTCTACCTACTTTCTTGGGTGCCATCGACATACCTTGTAGTGCCAAGCCTAGACCTTTCCATGGTGCTCGAAGAATAGAACCAATGTCTGGTTTCATCAGCCCGACCATTCGCTGACCGATTTCACTAGGCTCATCAACTCCGAGTGCGACATTGGTTCGTTGCCTTGTTCCAAAGAGATTCATTGCTAATGGGAATTGACTAATCGAGCCGTCAGCCAGCCGGGGTTGTTCAAAGATTACAGCAGGACCTCCTCGCTTGACTAATTTGTCAGCGATGCATCCCGCTTCAAGGGCGCAGTCGATTGGTTCATGAACATGAAGCAATTCGCTAGAATCCTCTAAGACCTTGAGAAACCGACTCAGGCTACGCCTCGACATATATTCCGCGTGGCGATTCATCGTTCAATATATTCCCCACGCTATCGTAGATAGCGGAGCGACGGATTCATGTCCTACTTAATGACGCACAGTATCGTGGCAGAGGGAATCACGTCTTGTGATGTGCTCGTAGTTGGGGCTGGACCGGGTGGTGGAAACGCTGCTCTACACAGTGCTCGGGCGGGTTTGGATGTCATTCTAATTGAGGATCATCCAGCCATTGGAACTCCTGTTCATTGTGGCGAGTGTATCTCTGATATCGCCTGTGATAATTTGAATCTCGAATTACCTCCACATGTGATTAGTAAGCGAGTTCATGGTATTAGAGTCATATTTCCAGATGGAACCGCTAAGAAATTGACAGAAGAAGGATATGTCCTTGAGAAGCATCTATTCGAGCGTTGGATTGCTGATGAAGCAGTTTCAGAAGGAGCACAAGTTCACCTTTCTCACAAATTGCGTAGTATGGAAAAGCAGTATGATGGAGATCATTTTACTGGTTGGTTATGTGAAGGAAATGGTGATCAATTCCCGATTCAAGCTAAGGTTATTATTGATGCTTCAGGTGTTGCGAGCGCTTGTTCTCGAATTCTCGATTTGAACCCTCGAGGAAAGGTCATTGCTGGAATGCAGTACGAAATGCTTGAGGTTCCAACTGATGATTATCTAGACTTTTACATCTGGCCGCAGTATGCCGAAAAAGGATACCTTTGGATGATTCCTAAGTGTGATGGCCGCGCGAATGTCGGTTTGGTTACAGAAGACAAAAGTCGAGCTAAGAAGGCACTCGACGAATTCATTGAAGATACAGAATTTAAGAATTTACAACAGATTCCTCCACCGTGGAAAGAGAAAGGTAATCCCGCCTTTGGAGGCACAATTCCAATCTCAGGACCTTACGAATTAACCTATGATGATGGATTGATGTTGGTCGGTGATGCTGCAGGCTTTACGTCACCTCTTTTTGAGGGTGGCTCACATCTAGCTTTGAAGTCGGCTGTCTTTGCTGCTGAGGTGGCTTCGAAGCAGATTTTAGAAGGTAATCTCAGCGCTGAAAAAATGGCTAGATACCAGAAACTTTGGACTGACGAGTTTCCTCCTTATGGAAAAATCCTCAAGGGCAAATCAGCGCTATTTGAATTATCAGATGACGACATGTCATTGATGGCTCAATGTTTTCCCGATGAGATGAGCAATATGGGGCCACATGGTAAACTAGCAGTTTGTCTCAGAATACTTTTGCGAAGGCCGAGCCTCTATGGAAAGAAGATAATTCCAGCCATGCTTTCCTTTGGATACTCAAGAGCAAAGTATTACGGATGGTGATTCAATTCTCCCCCTTTTGGGAAATATTTTGACAGGACTTGCAATTGCAGTCAGTATATTGTGGTCTATTGACAAAATTCCTGTCGACAAAAAAATGTTTAGACATGTCACATTTGTTGCCCAAATTTTCCCTCTGATGCTGTTAATTGGGGCTTTCATAGTCGATGCAGATAGTCTAGATTTAGTATCTAGATTTGGGGGGGATGATCTTCCATTGTTGTACCGCATTTCTGCAGTTTGGGGGGGTAGGGCCGGTCCTCTGCTTCTGTGGGCTGCATTGTTAGGAGTCATTGGCTGGTTCATGTTTGATAATACCGAATCTAATTTACTCCAAGTTCGTTTGATGCATTCTACCACTGCTGTAGTTCTCGTAATTTCTTGGCTACTCCAACCATTTGCAGAATCTACAGGTGCCGTTGGAATATTACATCCACTTCTTCAAACAAATTTGATGGTAATACACCCTCCAATCGTTTTCTCATTTTACTCCCTCTGCATTGCTGTGGCTTGTGTCTCCCTAGCCGGACTCATTGAAGGGCGCGATGCAGCCTCAGTTCACAAGGCCCAATTACACTGGGCTAGAGCAGGCTTCCTTGTTGGCGTCATTGGAATTGGACTAGGGGGTCTTTGGGCCTATACTGTTCTTGACTGGGGTGGATATTGGGCTTGGGATCCAGTCGAGACTGCATCCATCTTACCTTGGCTCGCTTTGCTGATGATTGTGCATGCGCGCGCACGAACAGATTCCCGAAGTTCTGGGGCAATCACAGCATCTCCAGCTATTGGAATGTTGTCTGGTGCTTTAGCAATTCATGCAACTCTCGTTACTCGTGCCAATGGAGTTTGGGCTTCAGTACATTCTTTTGTTGGCAATGAAGATGGTCAGGCATCCAGTGACCCTTACATCCGTATCCTTGAATTATTTGGCGAAGGTGCAATAGGCCTCGAGGTGCTTAGTTACACGATTCTAATTCTAATTTTTTCGATTGCTGCTGTTTGGTGGATGGCCTGTCAACAGAAGCAAGCTATGGTTTCAGCAGGTCAAACATCCATGTTAGAGAATAATTTCACTTTAGCAGCTGCACTACTCGCAGGATCTGTTGCAATTGGTATCTGGATAGAATCAACTTCAGTAACTCTAGTCGGTTTCTCTTTGATGCTTCTTCTAGTTCGTGGCAACACAGAAAAACCTCCAGCCCAGTGGGTATTTGGCGGAGTATTCTTGATGCTATTTGCGAGTTGGACATGGACGGCAACTCTGATTCAAGCAGTAGCCGGAATGCTTCTCTTCCTCACCCCATGGTTATTGTCTTCTGATGAGGAAGAGATTTCCATAATGGCAATGTTCTCTGACACTCGCGTACGTACGAAGATTGCACGCACAATTCCTTGGTATGGTGCAGCAGCCTTTCTTGGATTGACTTGGCTTCTTCTAACCGCTGAAATTGATGGAACGAGCCTTGCTGCTCACGAGTTCTATGGCGCTCCAATAATTGCTATTGGAATTCTTGCTCTAACTCTGTATTCGTGGGGAAAGAGAGTAAACTCCAGGAATGGCAATATTTTGATGATTCTAACTTTGTTAACTTCTCTAGCATTAGCTTTCAATGCTGATAAATTCAGTATTCCAGGTGACCCTAATCTTATGCTGACCTCCAATATTTCTAGGGGCGCACTTAGTTTGTTCCTGCTTTCTTGGCTATTCTTTGCTCTGCCTCCTGCAATCCAAGCCACCTACTCGACATTGAAGAGAATCGCCCCCGCAATCAAGGCGAATGGGATTACAGCTAGAACCAATGGAGCAAGATTGCGACTATTCGGCTCCCATCTTGCTCATCTTGGAATCATTTTGTTACTCATGGGTCACGTAATGACCACAACTCTAGTTGACCGTTCAGATCCAGAACATCTGATTACACTTGAGAAAGATGTGCCAGTTGAATTCAATGGCTACGGATTGACATTTACTGAAACGGTATTAATTGAAGAAGAGGATTCCGAATACCCTTACAATGTTGGTGAAGGTTTTGCAGGTTTCACCGTTGAGATTCGTGACGACGGTGAATTAGTGGATGAAGTGACTCCCGGAATAATCCGTTTCGATTTCAACCGACAACGCTCAGAAGTAGACCGAATGGTGCGGCCTAGTGGTGATATGATATTCATTCTTGATTCAAATCAGGCAGCAGTCAATCTTGGTGCTATGATGTCCGGAGATATTGATGAAATTACAGAAATTAGGGTTACAGTACACGATTTGAAGGGTTCACATCTTGTTTGGGCAGGTTGGGCATTCATTATGTTAGGAGGATTTTCAACTCTTCTAACTAGTCAAAGAAACTCTTCAGAAGAAGAAGATTGATGCTGATTTCACCGTAGATTTCCCCCAAGGGGGGAACCGTTTGAATCAAAAGGGGGAGATAGGTCGGCGGGTCGCTCTTAGGAGGCCTAACCATGGATAACGGTGCTATTGTTCACATCGATTACGACCTATACAATGCCGATAGCGGCGACATTATCGAGACTACTCGAGAAGAAGTCGCAAAGGAGCATGAAGTGTTTGACGAGCAGAGAACCTACGAGCCGATGATTACTGTTATTGGAGATGGTCGCCTGATTGGTGGCTTTGAGGCACATCTAGCTGATGCAGAGGCAGAAACCGAATACACATTCGATATCGAGCCTACTGATGCTTATGGTGAGCGTGATGCTTCACTAGTTGAGACAATATCTCAGAATGTGCTTCTGCGAAGTGTGCGCGACCCTAACATGCTTGGGATCGGTGCTCCAGTAGAAATTGGTGGTCGTCAAGGTGTCCTTCAGATGCTCCGCGCAGGTCGCGCGCGTGTCGACTACAACCACCCCCTAGCTGGAGTAAAATTGCGTTACACATACACGATTGTCAAGGTAGTCGAAGACCGCTCCGAGCGTGTTGCAACTCTTCTACAAATGAATACAGGGCGTTCAGACTTTGAAGTTGAGTTTGATGGTGACGATGTAACTATCACTTTACCAGATTCAATTGCATATGATCAGAACTGGGCCTACGCTAAGTTCTCTCTTGTCCGTTCACTCCGTGAACATCTTGAGGTTGGAACTGTAGTATTCCGTGAGGTTCACGAACCTCGAGTTGCCTCAGAAGAAGAGTGATTAGTGCCTCTCGGTACTCATAGGGCACGTCAACGCCTTTCAGCTCAGTTTACCCTTTTGTCGTCATCGAGGCAAATGACCGAAGAGTTCGTTACACAAGAATCTGATTGAATCAAGAGTGTGCCAAAAATCACTGTCAATAGCAACCTCAGAGGGGTTCGCTTGAAGTTAGGCTATTCTTCCCGAGAAATGATGAGGACCCAATCGGCAGCCCTTGGTATGCTTCTGATGCTCATCATTTCAACATCAAGTGCAGGCTGTATTGGTCTTGTTATGCAGCGTGAAATAATGGAAGATTTGAGAGAGGAACCAACTACTATCATGAAGGAGGAATCTTTCCTTTGGGATGTTACTTTTGAGACAAATTCTTTAGATGGTGTTCAGTATAATAATCAGACCCAAATAAGCTTGGATGCAACAGTATCGAAGATTACGATTACTTTTCGAGCATTTTTCCCATATTCAGATTCGATAGGAGAAATAACTAATGAAACTGATGAACTTAGATTTGTAGAAGCGATTCTCTGGGAACCGGGTGTTAAGGAGAGTGGAGGAAATCCATTTTGGCAAGTCAAGACCACTCAGGATTATCCTCTAGAGCGCTTTGAATTCAGTAACATAGTAGAAGGTAACTGGTTGGTTGAGATAGATGCTCGTGGTTACGGCTTCACAGCACCAATAGATCAATTCTCGGCTTACGATCATTTCGATATGTCAGTAACTATTACCAAACCCTGTGTTCACTTCCCTGAAGTGCATGATAAGGGCGATTGTACTGATCTTTCTGCACTGTAACTGTGCTTCGCGCCCCTTTGGGGCGTAGCGCAGCGCTTATGAGGGAAGGGCAGGTCGCCGCGCTGCTGAGGAAGTCCAATGAGTGAGATAGAGTCCCCCCTCGTACCTTATGATGTCTATGAGACACATGCTGTGCACATCGGAACTAACCAGAAATCTTCAGATATGCAGAGATTCATCGACACAGACCGTGCAGACGGTTCTGGACTTCACCTCCTGAATCTTAATCTAACTGACGAGCGTATCCGTAAGGTAGCTAAATTCCTCGCACAATATGACCCAGAACGTATTCTAATCGTCAGCGCACGTCAGTACGGACAGCGCCCTGCTCGCAAGTTTGCACAATCAATCGGCGCTAAGAGAATCGTTGGCCGTTTTATTCCAGGAACTCTGACAAACCCTCAACTCCGAACTTACATGGAGCCAGAGGTCCTTTTCGTCACCGATCCCGCTGCTGATTCGCAGGCTCTGTCGGAGGCTGTCTCAACTGGCCTTCCAATCGTTGGCATTGTCGATGCTAACAACACACTTCGCAATGTAGACTTGGCTTTACCCGCTAACAACAAGGGCCGCCGTTCACTTGCACTCATCTACTGGCTGCTTTCTCGTGAGATTCTTACTCAACGTGGAAGTACAGACTATGCAAACTGGGAGAGAGCCCAGCAAGTCGAAGATTGGGAATCAACTTTCTGAAGCTTTGAATTCAGAATGGCCACAATGCGTCTAGCCAACCCGACCAGTAGGCGGCAACGATACCAATTATCGCCATAAACTCCCAAAGTCCGGGTTGCCATTCATCATCATCCGAAGGCGGGGATAGCGATGGGGGTGAAATATCCACGTTACTGCCAAAGAGGGGCTAGTCTTGAAAGATACGTTGCTAGCAATATTAGGATTTATCTTCTAAAAACCGAAGAATAAAAAAAATAACTTCATTTCGGTTAATTGATGAGGGAGCAGATTGTTATCGGTGGTGGCTGCTTCTGGTGTGTTGAAGGTGCGATGAAAAACCTTCGAGGAGTTTCTGAAGTACTATCTGGCTACAGCGGAGGAGAAATTTCGAACCCAACATATGAGCAGGTCTGCAGGGGTAACACTGGTCATGCTGAGGTGGTCCGTGTCACCTTTGATACGGAAATTATTCCACGTCGAATTCTATTGGAAGTTTTCTTCACTTGTCATGATCCCACTCAATTGAATCGTCAAGGTAATGATATTGGTTCACAATATCGTAGTTGTGTATTCTATTCAAATGAAGAACAAAAATTGGAAGCGGAAGCTGTGATTAAATATCTACAACCAAATTTTGTTGATGATATTGTAACTGAGGTTAGTCCTTTGATCAATTTCTTCGATGCCGAAAGTTATCATCATGACTATTTCGCAAAAAATCCCGAAAATCCTTATTGCCGAATGGTAGTGTCTCCGAAAATTGCTAAGGTCAGAGCCCTACACGGTAACCTGTATGAGTGAGCAGGCAATTTCTCCTGAGCCTTGGCCGGTTCATCTACTTGGGCTGATTAGTCCTATTCTAGTAATCACTGGAAATCTTCTTGGTGGGGTTTACACTGCAATGGGAGTAATCTTCATCTGGGGAATTGGTCCGATACTAGATATCTTAATGGGAAAAACCGAGAAACCTCGTCCCCCTAGAGAATCAGGAACTCCCTTCATAGTTTTGTTATGGATTCATGGGATATTGCAAATTGTTGTAATCACCACTTTCTTCTACTTCGCAAACCAAGAAGCAGAAATCAGTCTTTGGTTAATCGCAGCCGCACTTTCATCAGGCCTATCATCGGGAGCATCCGCCATGGTTACGGCGCATGAATTAGGCCACAAAAAACCAAGAAGTCCTGGTTGGCTTTTAGCCCGTGTTCTTCTCTTTAGTGTCCATTATACTCACTTTACTGCTGAACACAATCATGTACACCATAAGTGGGTTGCTACCAATCTTGATTCGGCTAGCGCGAGAAAGGAAGAAGGACTCTGGACCTTCTGGTTCAGAACTATTCCAGGACAATTTTTATCTTCTGCTAGAGTTCATAATTCCAAAGGCCGAACAGGAATTAAAAATCCCACATATCAAGGATTCATGTTGCAGATTCTTGCAGTTATAGGGATTCTTTACTTCCCTAATGGAAAGGTAATACTTGTAGGTTGGTTTATACTTTCATTAATTGCAATTCTGACTCTAGAATATGTCAACTATATTCGCCATTGGGGATTGAGAAGGGGCGTTGATGAGCGTCAAACTGAGATGCATTCATGGAATACTGAGGCACGTTGGTCACGCTGGTCTTTACTTGAATTGACACGTCATTCTCATCATCATATGCAAGCCAGCGCACCCTTCTGGAAATTACAACCTCACCCAAATGCTCCAGAACTTCCCGCTGGCTACTACGCCTGCTGGTGGCCATGCCTGATACCTCCTCTTTGGAGGCGATGGATGACCCCACGTCTACCTTGAAACGCAAATAGTTTGTCTGACTATAGGGTAACCTTCAATTCTGAAATGACTCGGAACGTGTCTATGACCCCTAGTTCGAGATCTTCTGAGGATTCATCTTCAGACAAGGCTTGGGCTATTCACGCAGCAATAATAGGTCTAAATTCAGGTAATCTCCTCTTTCGTGGATTGGAACTAGACCCAACAGATCCAGATATGTTGACTGTTGTTTGCCTTTCGATTATTTCCATCGCACTTCCGTTTCAGGCTATCTTCTTTCTTATCAATTCATATATACAAGAATCGACTAAGGTTCATCAAACAGAATATCAGATGCTTCTGAGATTATCTTTGATTTGTCAGACTATTTCTTATCTTTCTCTAATTGGAATTGGTTTGTTGATGTTTGCTTCTCACCAATATATTGGAATTTCCTTTACTATTGGTGTAATCATTGCTTTCTTCCTTCTCCGTGCTGCAATGACTCACTCTGAAAATCTCTCTATTGGTAATCGTTGACATAGTGAGATTGATTGCTAGTAACATCTACGAACTCACATGATGGATGCCTATTCGCTACCGAGTTGGCCACCTAGTTCACCTTGGGAAGCGTACTTTTTCGCTTTACTTATTCCCTTTATTCTCCGATTCTGGTTATTGAGAAGGCCACTATTGGACTTCATCTCGGTTTTGGCGCCAAAAGAAGAGCGCACACGTCATTGGCGATGGTTAAAAGAAAACCATCAAAAGTTGCCAATAAGTGGTTTTGATACTCTATTGAAACAGGAAATAATAGCCTTATTACTTCCGACTTTAGTAGCAATTATTACTCGATTAGGAATCGGCGAACTAGGTTGGGATGAATGGAATAATGTTCCAAATATTGGCAAAAATCTACTAATTTTCTCCTTGATTTTCTGGATTTTATGGGACTTCAGACGAGTTATGCGAACTCGCCGTTCAGTCAAGAAGATGGCTAGGTGGAATTTGGAAAGGGTCAAGAGGACTATCGATAGAGTTCTTGCTGGTCGAGATTTCCTTCGTAATATTGAGGATTTTCGAATACCTCGGCCATGGTCATCAATAGATGTTGCTCATTCAATAGATGGGGAGGAGATGGCTCTAGAAAAACCAAGCAAACTCAAGAGTTTAGGATCTATATTGTTGGACAAAGGTGCTGATTTAATTGATTATGGCTTAGGATACGCTAAGTACCCTGCTGAGGGTTTAGCTGATGAGATAGAAAATAGGATTCAGGCAATACTTGACAATCATATACACGCTACTCGTGACGCAATGTTCAGTAATCTTATATTTTCTTTATTTCCTCTACTTGTTCTCAAGTTTTTACCCTCGATTGTTGGATAATTTTCTTCTCACTTGGTGAGGCTAGCATAATCCAAGCCAATCCTAACATGATTTGAACCATCCCAGTCAGAGCAATAACCTCAACTAAACTCAGTAATTCGTTTTCCATTATTATCCCTGCTGAAAGTGCCGATATTCCCATCATTACAGTTATTCCGAAGTGATCGGTTCCCGCAACCCTGCCTCGCCACTCATCATCAGATCTCTTCTGTAGTAAAGTGGTTGAAAGCACCCAATTCAGACCA
>NTJR01000037.1 GCA_002457595.1 Marine Group II euryarchaeote MED-G36 | reverse complement strand
TACGGAAGCTTTGGTTTAGATGGCGATTCCGGAGATATTGAGAATGCTTGTGAAGGATATGTCGAGGGATATTATGCAGGGCCCGCCGCATATGTAGCGGGGGATAATCTAGCATGGACAGGTAGTGATTATTGGCAGGAAAGGCATTTCCTGACTAGAGCAATTGAGAATTATGCAGGTTCTGTATACATTATTCATGGATTACAAGACTGGAACGTCGACCCACATATGGCATTCCCAGTCCATCGACAGTTACAGAAGAATGGTTTCGAAGTTAAGGGACTCTATGGGCAGTGGGGGCATGATTACCCCGATCGTATTAGCGGCCATCAAGGTTTGAGTAGTGGACGCGGAGGTGAAGCATTTCCTTTCACATTGCGTTGGGATTGGGCTGATGATTTGCTTGAATGGTTTGATTATTATCTCAAGGAAGAGGGTCCACAGCCCAGACTAATCGCCGAAGTACAAGACAATATGGGTGGATGGCGAGTTGAGGAAACTTATCCACCTGCCGAGCAAGATTGGATTCGTTTTGGTATGGATGAATGTTCAATAATTGGTGGAGGTGAAACTATCACATCTGGTTCTGAATTACGAATAGAGTGTCCTTTCTTTGACGAAGAAACACGAATTGTGGGCACACCAACCTTCCATGTCGATGCTACAGTCTCTCTATTTTCGACGAGTGGTCATCTATTCGTAGAAATGATTCAATCCAGTAATGAAATGCATCTCGGTCATGCTGTTATGGATCTTCGATTCCATGCTGGTGGAAAGGATGGAGAGATATTATCTCCCGGCGAGACAGTAAATGCCAAGATGGAATTCTTTGGCATGGATGTGCTTATTCCTGCAGGTGATGGAATACAATTGATAATCACTCAAACAGGAGAGGACTATGTTCCAAGCCCAGTATCCACTCAGTCAGTCACATTAGGACTGGGAGAAACAAGCATCCTGAGTCTATCTACAGTTTCTCGTAATTGTGATGATTTGTTTATGCCCCCAATGATGACTGACCCGTACCCACAATGTATAGTGGAGGATTGACGATGTCACTCCCTTCAACCAAGGTCAATGTTCCTGTTGCAGATAGAATACTTCTGCATCTATGGGAACAAGATCATCAGGCAGATCATTATCTGGTTAGTCGTGAGGTTACTCGTCCCGGAATTGCTGAGATATGTGCCCTTCATCCACCTAATGTTTCCAGAACTATGAGTGATCTTGCATTAGGTGGACTAGTCAGTGAACACACTAGAGTAGTTCGCGGGGAAGAACGTCGTCAGAAAACATGGCAACTTACAGACGAAGGTCGAGAAGAAGTAAGGTATCGAATAGACATTCTACGAGAGACCAAAGTCCTTCTTCGTGAGCGTGGCGGCAATCTATTGGAAGTTCGAGCCGATGAGGCAGGTAGTAAATTAGAGACTGGTCTAACCTTACTTCAGGTTTTGATGCACGCTCAACATGAGGGTGTTCTCAACTATGGTGACATACGCTTTGGTGCCATTATTCGTTCAGAGAATGATGAGATGAAAAAACCCGGCTCGCTGAAACTACTAGCAGGAGCCCACTCAACTTACCACACAAGACCTCCTGAAACTCGAACAGTACATGGTCGCGAGGAGGAAGTAGCAATCCTAGACGAATGGTCCGAATCTAATGCAGCAATGGCAGTAATATCCGGAATCGCTGGATGTGGGAAGACTACACTAGCAAGTTATTGGCTCGACCATACTCTTTATTCGAATCCTGAACTTTCTGTAATGTACTATCCTTGTCAACCATGGGACACTACATTAGGAATTGCTACTAGCTTATTGCACAGACTCAAGATTAGCTCAGATAAGACTGGAAAAGATCCGTACGGCGTTCTTGATTCATTGCCAATGAAACCAGGCGCGAGTCTTGACATTGATCTTTACAGAAGGCGATTAATTGCACATCTGCTCGATGAAGAAGGCAGTAGAGGAGAGCCGACCAAAGATATTCTTGTGATACTTGATGATGTGCATAATATTGGTGCAGAAGGTGGCTATCTATTTGGAGCCCTTCTGCAAATTGCTGAGAAGACTGCAATGCGATTGTTACTAGTTTCTCGAACCAATCTTACATTTTACGACCGTCGCGATGTGCACACTCGAGGTCGTGTAGTTGAATTACGTCTAACCGGTCTTTCCCTAGAAGAAGTATCTGAATGGATTTCTACTATCGAACTCCCATCCGAGGCTCCTGCTGAAGAGATCCATCGGGCTACTGGAGGACATCCACTTGCTGTCGAACTTCTCGAATTATATGGCAAGACACTACATGAGGACTGGTTGCGTTTCCTCGATGAGGAAATCCTCGAAGTTTTACCTGATGACCGACGTGAATTATTGGCACTTCTTGCCGTTGCTGATAGGCCGGTTCCTTGGGATAGACTCGCAGAAGCTGCAAATTACGATGGAACTCCTCCCGATGATCTAATCACTCGTGGTTTAATGCTTGAATTAGAAGATGGAATGTGGTTACATGAAGCCCTTCGTTCACGCTTACTAAGAGAAGTTGGTGCCCCACTAGAAGAGCGCGCCAACAAACTCAGAGAGAGTCTTTGATCACGCCATGTGGCGATTGAGCCATTGATCAAATCCAGGCTTTGGCATGGCTCCTGCCATTTGATCAACCAATTTTCCATTATTGAAAAGCAGTAAAGCGGGAATTCCTCTAATTCCAAACTTTCCTGAAGAAAGTGGATTAACGTCTGTATTTAGTTTGGCGATAGTAATCTCTCTTTCCTGAGCAATTTGGGTTAGTGTTGGAGCGATCATCCTACAAGGGCCACACCATGGTGCCCAAAAGTCAACCAATACCCATTCATCGCTCTGTGTTACTGCATCAAAATCCGTATCGTTAACCTCAATCACTCTGCCCATATAATCGCCCTAGGATTCTTTCCCCTCATAGGAGTCCTATGAATACTATCACGTCCCAGTTCGGGAAATATGAATCCGAAGTGTTGAGAACTGGCGTTCGTTCGCAAGGCCCGAGGGGAGTCTGTGGAAATAACACCGAGTATTCTTACGGCGGACTTCACAAAGCTTGGAGAGACGCTTGAGGAAGCGGTTGAAGCCGGTATCAATTGGATGCACATGGACGTTATGGATGGTAATTGGGTAGTGAACCGAACCATTACTTTCGGCCCCGCTCTAATTCGTTCAGTAAGAGAGCGATTGGGACCTGAGGTTTTCATCGACTGTCATTTGATGATTACCAATGCTGAAGAGGCTTGGAATCAATATGTGGATGCTGGTGTGAATCTAGTAATTGCTCACGTTGAGGCAGTAGATGATATGGACTCTCTAATCAAATCTCTACATGATTCAGGCTGTCAGGCAGGAGCAGTTCTCAATCCTGATACACCCTCCTCATCTATCCTACCACACTTAGCCAATCTCGATTTAGTTCTGGTAATGTCAGTTGTCCCTGGTAAAGGGGGCCAGTCATTCATGCCTGAAGTTGAAGGCAAGGTACGTGAATTCCGCGCAGCAATCGACAAGCAAATCGCTTCGGGAGGCCGTGAAACCAAATTGATGATTGACGGCGGTATCAAGGATCATAATGCTGCAATGGTGGCAGAATGGGGAATCGATGTAGCAGTCGTCGGCAGTGGTCTCATCAATAATCGTGGTACAATTGCTGAGAATCTAGCAGCAATCAATTCAGCCCTCGGCCTCTGAATTGATTTTCTTCTTACGCGCGCGAGCATTCAAATCATAGCGATGTTAGCATTGTGCCGATGGTCACGGAACAGTGGATGGTTGATGAGGTTCGCAAGGTCGTACCTGATGCCATTATCGAAGTTACTGATTTACATGGAAGTGGTGATCATTTCCATGTTCGTGTTATTTCTGAGAGTTATGAGGGTTCTCGACCTTTACAGCGTCAACGACCTATTCTATCTCACTTCAAATCACATATTGCACAGAACATCGTCCATGCTCTTGACTTGAAGTGTATGACGCCCAAACAGGCTGCTGAGGCAGGCGGAACTGTTTTTGACCCCCATCAAGAGAAGAACATGCAGCACTTTGGAATTCACATTCGTAGACCAGATGAGGAGTGAGAAAAATGAGCTTTAATTGGACACCAGACGAACTTAAACAATTAGTAAACGAACACCGAATTGTACTATTCATGAAAGGTACACCACAGGAACCAAAATGTGGTTTTAGTAATCGTGCAGCAACGGTATTATCTCAACTTGGAGAACCATTCACTAGCGTCAATGTTCTCGCCGACCGCCGAGCAATTCCTTCAGTTTGTGAATGGGCGGATTTCCCAACAATGCCTCAGATTTACATTTACGGAGAACTAATCGGTGGCTCAGACATTGCTCTTGAGATGTATGAATCCGGTGAGCTACAACAGATGATAGCCGATGGCGATGCAGCATCCGAGTGAGGTGCAAAAATGACTGCGGTCATGGATGACCGCCGTACTATGGTTATCGCTCTAGCAGGAGCTACTCTGATTTCTTTTGCTCCCCTATTGTACATTCAATCTGATACAGCGCCGTTAACAGGAGCATTCTTTCGAATGTTCTACGCCTTGCCGATGCTTGCAGCATTAGTTTGGTTGCTGAAACGCAACGATTTACGAAACAGACGAGATCGAATGCTAGCCTTTGGAGCCGGAGTTCTTCTCGCCATCGATTTCGTTGGATACCACAGTGCTATTGATTTCATTGGAAGTGGAATTGCCACCATGATTGGTAATTCACAAGTTATTATCGTAACATTAGCAAGTTGGTGGTTGTTTGGAGAGAAACCAAATCGCTACATTCTCTTTTCTTTACCAATGGTCATGCTCGGTTTACTATTAATTTCAGGAATTTGGGATGACAATCCATATGGTTCAGACCCGGTGAAAGGAGTAATCGGAGGTATGATTGCAGCAATATTCTACTCGTCTTTCTTAATTCTCTATAGATATTCCAATCGTGTACAGGCGCCGTCAGTAAATCTCCAACTAGACGCTACAACCGGAGCTGCCAGCGGTTTACTTTTCGTCGGCCTTTTGCCATTATCTAGTGCTGGTATTGAACCTCTAGACTTCTCAATCACATGGCCCGGTCATGGTTGGCTACTAATTCTCGCATTTTCTTGCCAAGTTATAGGTTGGATAGCGATTACCTATGCCCTCCCTCGGCTCCCTGCTGCTCATACATCTTTTGCAGTTCTTCTTCAACCGATTCTTACTATCTTATGGGGTATTATCTTGCTTTCCGAACAACCATCAACACAACAGGCATTAGGTATGTTTTTGATATTCTCTGCGATTATTGCTGTAACTCTATTTGGGCGTGCTGATAATACAGAAAGCAGAGCCTGAATAACGCTTGAATTCAATACACGGAAAGCCTACCGTAAGTCTTCGACAGGTGTACAGGGCGAGAGACACAGGCGAGGGGATGGGATGCACTCAGCGAGAACCTCAACGGCCCCGTACACCACACCCTTGCACTCAGCGCTAGATAATCGTTGTGTGAGTTCACTCTCAATGACCATCAAACGCTATACTGCGCCTCTATTTGATAAAAATAGAGTAAATTCACTCTACGGTCAAAATTTCCGGTCCGCCTTCTGTAATCCATACAGTATGTTCGTATTGGCCAATCAAACCTCGATCCTGACAGCGTAATGCAGAATAGGTTTCTAGGAATCGAATTGAGATTAACTTCTTGACCAGAGCATTCCATTTCTTTCTCAGCGTTTCTACATCTTCACCAGGGAATGGTTTCTCCAACAAAGGATAGGCCCACCTTTCAGCAAAAGGTAGTGTGTGATAACGTTCCTCGATGTATCTTGCCATAGTTGCACCTAATGGTTTCAATTTGCCTTTAGACTGTGCTTTACGAATGGTAATATCGCCTGTAACGCGGAAAATATTACTTGATGATGAAGGAGGAATATTCTCAATCATTCCTGATTTTCCAGTAGTATTGAATGGCTCAATCGCGTATACACTTCCAACTTCCACAGAACCTTTGAATCCAGGATTTTCCGATCCACAGGCATATCCTGGTATCGAAGTTCCAGCATGTAGATTCCACCTCTCTAATTGATGTCCACATAAATTCCTAATTGGTTCAAAGCCGGCATCTCTGTGAACCTGTTCTGCAGCAGCACCAATTTCATGCCATGGCGTACCAGGGTGCATTTTTTCCACAGACGCATCTCTTGCTTCACGAGCGGCCTTGATTTGTTCTGTGTGATTACCACCATTTCCAACTTCAACTGTCAGAGCATTGTCTGCTAAAGCTCCTGCAATATGAACACCAACATCGAGTTTGACGAGATCTCCCTTTTGGAAAATCATCTCACCTTCAAATCCATCAGGTGGGGTCAATCTATGGTCGGGTGTGTAGTGAGCAGCAATATCGTTAACTGAAATTGTCACAGGAAATGCTGCAGTTCCACCATGACGTCGAATGAATCGTTCTGCTGAGTCAGTTACTTGTTCCCAAGATTTCCCAGCAACAATTTCTCCTTTGATTCCCTCAAGTGTACGACGGGCTACATGCCCGGCATCTCTCCACTGTTTGAGGTCCGATTCTTCCACCATGATTGTACCTCCTTAGTTGGAATGATTCCTTCTCTCAGCACCTCTATGCTCGCGCGTTCGGATGTACCACAGACCGAATACCATGCTATCAAAGTACTGGGTAGGCCAGAGCCGGTATTACCAGATATAACTCCCACTTTGTGACCCGCTTCAATAAGAGTCGAAGCAGCATCCTCACAAGTTTGCTCAGGAGTCATTCCACTAATATTAGCAGAAGTTGCTGTGAGAGGCCCAGTGGCTTGCAATAGTGCCTTTGCAATTGGGTGAGTAACGACGCGAATAGCGATTTTATCTCCTCCTAATCTTTTATCGAGAGTTTCTATTGCAGGAAGTACGAGAGTTATCGAACCCTCTGGAAATGAATCTAATAAATCAGGTATATCGTCCGTGAGTTCTACCAAAGCTTTTGCTTGTTCTAAGTTAGCCACACCAATACTAACTGGCATATTTTTTGGTCTGTTTTTGATACGAAATAGTAAATCAAGCGCTTTAGGTGAAGGAATACACCCTAGAGCCGGTTGAGTAGAAGTTGGATAGACAATACAACCGCCCGAAAGAGCGATTTTAACAGCATCTTTCATTCTTTCACCTACTTAATATGCCGGCGTGAAGCAGGTGGCAGAGAGTCAGCATGCGCGACGATCGAACCTACATGAAGATCAATATTTGATTGATGTGTATGACGGCTAAAAACTCGTCTAACTTCCATTATACCAACTACAATATTGGCTATTGGGATAAGGAAAATGAGTTTCCGAAGAGCTCTTTGGTCCCACATTTGACTAGTCATAGCGGAACCATCCTCGGCAATAACAGCGAGACCGAACATACGCTGTCCGATTGAACGAGAGTGGCGTAATCCCGTCCAACGCCAGTATAGCCAATGAGATACAAAGAGAATAAATGCCATTGCAGCCGCATAATGAAAGTCAGCGGATGCCCAAAGAGTGACATTCCAAGCGTTCATAATTTGCCACTTTGAGGCGACCATTAGAATTGTTGTGACAATTACTACATCAACACTCAAGGCAGCACTTCGTCGCACTCCGCTTGCTAGAATAGTTCCCTCTGGAACTGGCCAATGCCCTCCTTCTTCAGCCGAGAGAATTTGCTTGGCTGGATTCATTCCACCTTGTAGTGAGATTGGAGAGTCGTGGTCGGACATAAGCACCCCTTCAGGCCATTCCGAGAATGTGCCACGCCTCAAGGTTCCGACTGCGTATATGTGCTAACCACGCGGCCCAAACCTCATCATTGCGCAGCGTGTTTGGGTCTCCAATTACTACGAGTCCACGACGAGCACGAGTTAGTGCGACATTGAGGCGACGTGGGTCAGAAAGGAAGCCTACATTACCATCTTGATTTGAGCGTACGCAAGAGAAGAGAATAACATCTTTTTCTCTCCCTTGGTATCCATCCACAGTGCGAACCTCAACAGAGTCAAACCTCTCCGGAAGGGCATCTCTGATAGCTCGAACTTGACCGGCATAAGGTGTGATGATACCTATGTCCTCTGATTGTAAATCTCCAGCATCGAGTAGACCTTCTAGTAAACGAGCAACCCACCCAGCTTCAGCATGGTTCTCCTTAGATGCTCCATCGGGAGATGTTGTTTCTCCACCTTCTACTGGGAGAAATACAATTGGTACTTCCCAGTCATTCCACAGTAACCCTGCTGGATTCGGTCTTTCTGAGGCTTCTACTCCATCGATTAATTTTCCTTTGTAGAATCTATCATTAGGGAATAATGAGATAGCAGGATGCATTCTATATTGTGTGTTTAGTAGCATTGGTTCGATACCCATTGCAACGAGTCTTTCGAATAAAGAGCGGCGCAGCCCACCATTTTCTGCCCTTTTAGATATTACAGTCGGAGGCAATTGCCGATGGTCACCAACTAGAACCACCTGCCTTGCTCCTCTAACTAATGGAACTAGACTAGCAGGTTCAGTAGCCTGAGTTGCCTCATCGATTAATACTCTTGAGAACCTTCTACCATCTAAGAGTGCATGTCCAGTTCCAATACATGTACAACACAACACTTGCGCCCTGTCAAGTATGTCATCTCGCATCTGTGATTCAATTCGTCGAACTTCCTTCCACCCTCGATTTAGATCACGATGAGCCAACCCCTTCTCCTTACCCTTCATCCCAGGAATTCGTCGTGCTAATTTATCATTCAATTCCAAATGCTCCTCAAGGTCTCGCCGAAGTGGATGTTCCTCCATCTGTGCGTCTACAGTAGCAAGCCGGAGATTCTCTCTCACCTTGACCGGCTGACCAAGTCTGACTGCTCTCACACCTTGCCCAAGAAGTCCTTCTAACAAATTATCAACAGCCACATTTGAATCCGCAACAGCAAGAATTGTACCAATTTCTTGGCTGGCCCACGATTCTAGAATCCGTACAGCAGTATGTGTTTTTCCAGTTCCTGGTGGGCCTTGAATTAGTGTCAATCGCTGATCAATCGCAGCCTTAGCAGCAGCATTCTGCGAATCATTGAGTCCTTCTGGACGGGTTGCAGGCCGTCTATTGGCCCCACCGAGTTCTGGACCTAACTGGGCGGTACTAATTGGGTCGTGTACTAGCCCCAAAAACAGGTCTCGCAGAGGGGCTCCTCCTTCTTCATCAAATACAGAATTAAGAGCGTCTCTCATACGATCAAAAGCCACCTTATTTGCAGCTCTATCCATTCTCCAGAAGCCTCGTCTAAGGTCTTGTGGAAGTTCTGGTAAAACGATACGAATTCTGTTCCTAGTTCGATTTGATACAATAGCCTCAACCGGTTTCTCTCCGAGAGGGTCACCTCGACTTAGCATAACGATATCGCCCTGTCTAAACCGGTGTTGTCCGAATGGGGCACGTCCTTCTAATTCGAGGCGTACAATTCGTTGCCCGAAGAGCCAACCGTCAGGCTTTGCTTTGATATCAAAAAGTGCTAGACCATGAGATGCTAATTTTGCTCTTGACCAAGTCCGTAAACGCTCCTCAGTTGCCTCTAATTCATCATCTAATTCCCATTGAATAAGTTGCATAAAAGCCTCATGATGATCTTGGCTACGAGTGAACCTTGCAGGAAGCCCTCCATCCGAGTCCACACCCTCTTCCCGAAGTCTATTGCACATCACGCTTTGTGAACATCCATGACAATTATTGTTGATGTGCCCTGTTTACAACTGCGGGTGAGGGTTATACGCTGAACACGGCCGAATGGGTTCGTATTTGGGGGTGGAGTATTGGTCTTTGACAAGTTCAAGAATTGGCGTAAGCAAGACTCAGAGCCTTCTGTAGACTGTCCGCTCTGTGGAACTAAGAATCCAGAGTCTTCAAAAGAATGCTCACAATGTCTCTACCAACTTGGCAAAGCATCGTTTGAACAAGTCACCTCGGTGGATGAATCTGAAGCGAACAGTCTGTTCGACGAACTACTTGCCGATATTGAAGATGCTGAAGAGGATGAGGAGGTTATCGATTGGTCAAAGGGTACTTTCACTATGGATGATGTGACTATTGATGTTGAAGAATATGGAGAAGAGGATGAGATAAAACTCAGCATGAATCCAACTTTGGCAATGACCGTTGAAACCTCTGATTCCTCTGAAGAAGATGTGGAAGACTATGTCTTAACATCGGCCGATGCTCCTGAATTTGTAACTAAATTTGAAGTTCCTAAGTCTGAATTAGAACCACTTGAACAATTGCCGAAACAGAAATTGACGCTTGTCGAGCCAACCTCAGTCGGATCCGAAGAAGTCGACATTGTTGCAACCGATGAGATACCAGATACCAACGGTGACTCTGTAGAAGAGGAAGTTACCTCTTCAGATTCCGAGGTAGTTACGATTGACTCACTATTATCTCTCAAAAAGGCCGAATTGATTTCAATTGCAAAGGATGCAGGGCTTCCAGTAACTGGAACTAAGTCTGAATTAGCCAATAGGATACTAAGTGGTGAGGTTGAAGAAGATCCCGTTTCCGAAGAATCTGTTATAGAATCAGAAAAAGAATTGCCTCTCCCGCCTCCTCCATCAACCCCGCTTCCTCCAGTAGTTCCTGCAACTTTGGCTGAAATCCCCCCCCCTCCAAAGCCCGCGCCTACTTACTCTGACCCTCTAGATGATGCATTCGACAAAGCATCCCCCTCGAAACCTCCTCGAATTCCAAGAATACCTAAACCTCCAGTACTCCCTCATCTTGTTGAAGAGGAAACAACATCAATTGTTCCAGAAAATAATGGATTTTGGCCCTGGCCTCAACAAGACGAATGGACCGATCGTGATGTAGCCATGAAAGTCAAAGAGGCTATGGAAGAAGTCAAGCGCAAGAATACTGCTCAAGTTACTGTAATTCTCGATGAGGTAGGTCCACACTTAGGTGAACGCACAAAACTCCTCTATCCAATCGGCGCACTTCTACAGCGCATTGGTCGGGCTTCGACTGTAGACAAAATG
>NTJR01000036.1 GCA_002457595.1 Marine Group II euryarchaeote MED-G36 | reverse complement strand
CGCCTGCTGTTCTGCGCCAAGTTGGAGTGAATGATGTGTTAGGAATTTGTACTCCTGCGAAACTGCTCACAGTCCGCCGATTGCGTATTGAGACGGGCGATACTACTCTAGATGCCGAGTTTGCAGAGAAAAAGTATCTGAAGGTTTTACAGGGGTATCGAACAACAAGAGTTCTTCCAATCGCCGTTGATTGAAATTAATGGCAATCGGCATTGAATGGACAATTCAAACAACGCCAATTACTACTTGCTGCAGGTAATTTCTTGAAATCTCCTTCAAACATCATCAGTCTTGCCATTTGTTCAATGTCCATTGATATCATCGAGCGTGATTGATTAGACCAATTCCTGCTGGCTCTATGCATCCATTTCACCCAACGAGTGCCTAACCAACCAATACGTACTACATCAATATCTTCTGGTTCATTTTTAATTAATGGATTCCGTTCGGCCCAAAGAAGCATTGAACCTAACTCTAGTTTCGTCGCCTCATCAGGAGTTCTTCTGGGAATCTCCATTGACAATCTAACAAGACAAAGGCGACTTCCATTCCTTACTATCAGATCCGGTGCGCCGTATTGTCTTGCTCCATCAAGTAAGAGTGGTTGTAGTCTATCGATCATCATGATGTATTCATCAGAGCGACGTTTGAAACCAATTAAGGGTGCCGAATCAAAAAGTAATAATCTATGCATCATTAATTCAAGTGCTTGTTCCACTTCATTATGAGGATTTTTTTCAATTACCTCACCTGCAACTATTGCACGCAAAATGTTTCGATGCACAATTCTACGTAACTCTTCAATTGAAATTTCAGGCTCCTCAATTCTGGCTAACAATGCTTCTCTTAGTCCAGATCTTGCATAATCAAAAATTCGCATTTTTCGTGATTTATTTTTCACGACATTGTCATTTGCACTGATTACGTGCTTCAGCACGTATCTCCTCGAACAATTGTCGAGAAGCCTTCCTCGGGTGGGGCTCCATGCTATTCTCGGTTCTATCCACATAGCCCAAGACGTTAGTAGTCAGGGTTTATTACGATAGCGGAGAGGCTAATTTAGAATCACTGACGTGCCTGCTTTCGAGCCGCCTTACGGCGTCGCAGCTTCTTCTTTCGCCATTTCCAACGTTGGTTCCCCGCCTTCTTCCACGCACGGGAACCTCGCTTCATGCAGCGCGCCGACCTACTCGGTGTATTTGATGTAAACGGTGTCCTAGTACGGAAGTTCAAATGGTGGGCAATACAGGATTCGAACCCGTGTCACCGGCTTAGAAGGCCAGCATGATATCCAGACTACACCAATCGCCCTAACCTTCCGCGTGGGTAATCCTTTGTGAATACAGCAGTCGGACGGACACAGAATCAAGGTATATCAGATTCATCTTTAGTACTGAAGTTCAAAACCCCATCATCCAATATATCTTCACGAATATTAGCAGTACTTCTTCCGGTTTCTTTAGCAATCTTCTTCAGCTTCTTTTTGACTTTGCGAGAACCAAGCCAAAGTTCTCTTGTGCTACTCCCGATTCGAAGTACTGTCTCAATTATAGATAGTAGAATCAAGCTATTAATGTATGAATTTCCAAGTTCAGGTAGGTTGTGGAATAAATCCTCAAATTCACTAAATTTAATCGTGGCTTTTGAGTCTACAAGAAAAACACCTAGAACAGCAAAAGGAAGCATCTTTGCTACATCTCGTGATAAGTCCTCAGTCCAATAAGAAACAATACGCACCCCTCCTACTACAGAAGTAGCAATCAAAGCGTTTCTTGCATGATCAGATCCATCCGAAAGTAGCGTTAGTATCACAGCCATGACTACTGTCCAAAATGAGATTAGTAGAGGGATTGCAATCACATATTGAATCGTGAAAACTAGAGTTCGGAAGAATGCCCTAATTCGCCCCGTCATCGAATCTTCATAGCGCCCAAGATCTAGGGTCAAGATGTCCCTTCGAGCGAGTAATCTGTAGAACATGAAAACAAAACCTGAGTACGCTGCAACAGCAATAATTGCAAGAATCGTCGACAAGGTATCTTGGAGGAAGTCTTCGAATAACGAGATTAGTTCGTCTCCAGTGGAGGGTATTACCATTATTATCCGGTTAATGGTTTTTGCATTTTATTATGCCGCTCTGTGAGAGAAAGGCTTTGCACATTTAGGACATCTATTCGGAAGTGTCACTCTTCTGCGCTGCCAAGTGTGGCCACATTCTCCACAAATCCAAGATCTTTCCGGCAATTTAGAGAGCACTTCCTCGCGCATTCTCTGAAGAGTGGGCGATTGAGAAAGTTTGGGTGCAGGAGCGATATCATTGACAATTGCTGCATGGTTCCCATCGTGCTCGATAAGTCCTGCGGCGTGTAACAATTCATGAACTAGGGTGTGTCGATAGAGTGTATCGTCTCCATGAAGGTTAGGATGTAAAGCGATAGTGATGGGCCCAGGCGCAACTCTCAATCTTCGTCTTCTAAATAATTCGTGATGATTGTATTCAAAGCGCGTAAGTCCAAATCTTCTATCATTGGAATCCATCCATTCAAGAGTTAGATGTTTACCTAGATGTCTCAAGAATGGGGCCTCATCACTAGTCAGTCTCTTCTTCAATTCATTTAGTAGACCGTCGGGCATTGGAGGGATGTTTGGACGAGTTTTCTCTTGCCCTGACTCGTCCATGTTGTATCGCCATCCATTCTCCTTAAATGGCCGTCGCAGGTGGACATCTCACTGGGCGTGTGGCGCAGCTTGGAAGCGCGCTTCCTTGGCATGGAAGAGGCCCCGAGTTCAAATCTCGGCACGTCCACCAGTCTAATCTTCACCCCGAAATAATTCTAAAACTTTGTTTTTTGTTTTTTTTGGCAGGTTTTCCTAATCAAATCTTTATTTTCAGGAGCAATGCACATTCATACTATATATGAATCGAAGTCTGACGGCGCCCGATGGACTCTAGATTGAGAGCCTTATTGATGTGCACAATGATGATTGCATCGGTTATGGCAGGATGTCTGGGCGGGGATGATGACCCTGAACCAGAACCTGAACCGGTGATGGGTTGTATGGACGCGACAGCGAATAACTACGACTCTACAGCTACGGAGGACGATGGCTCCTGTACGTACGATCCAGTGGAGGTCCTTGGATGCATGGACTCTGCTGCGACTAACTACAACGCAGATGCCACAACTGACGATGGAAGCTGTACCTACCCACCCACCCATGCAAGTGTCATGGCTGGATATGCGGATGGTACACACACCTATGCAGAAGCATGGGCCGCGTTAATGGATATCCGTGAGTGTAAGGAGACCGGAACCAATAACCCATGTGAAATCGTATCTATGGGATATGGTGACGCAGCAACTCTTGACCCACACGATGCTTATGATTCAGCATCCGGTGATGTCATTGAGAATGTTTACGACACCCTATACCGATACGAAGGCGATGGAAATGGTAACGCAATTATTGTTCCAAGATTGGCAACTAGCCACGAAGTAAGCGCAGATATGCTAACTTACACCTTCACTCTACGTGACGATGTATACTTCAGTAATGGTGACCACATGACTGCAGAAGATGTAGTCTACTCTTGGGAGCGTGTCAACGAGTATGCTTCACCTGAATCCCACGTAAGTTGGATCACTGAGCAGAACTTCGAGACTTCTGGACTAACTTTGATTGACGATACTCACTTCTCAGTGACATTGATGCAGCCATACGCAGGATTCGTCTCAACAATCGCTTACACTGTAGGCGCTGTTGTGAACAAGGATATGTGTGAGGCAAATCGTGTTGTAGTTGCAGATGATCCAGCAACCACTGATGTTGATGAGACATCTGATGACTGGTGTCACGGATGGATGGACGAGGCTCCACTAGGAGCTGGAACAGGTGCATACATCTTGGACACATGGAGTCGAGAAGACAAGATTATCATGACTCCAAATTGGATGCACTGGGATTCTGGCAACTATAATATCAACAAGTTCACAGAGTTTACCAATGTTGACGAGTCTCAGACACGTCTACTGGCATTCCAGGATGGAGAGGCTGATTTCGGTGCTCTAAACTTTGAGGATCTTCCAAACTTCTGCTACATCGATGATAACGGCAACGGTATGTTCGATGCAGGTGAGGATGCTGCTCTTGATGATAAGCCAAACATTGCAAGCAAGGATGGATATATCTGCACATACAGAGAGTCGTTCACGATTACTCTAGCAGCTCTAAATCTAGACCCTAACGATGCAACTGAAACACCTATCCTAAACTATGACAGTGATGGTGACGGTACTGATGATGCAAACGTTATGTCTGTGCCTGCAGTAAGAACAGCAATCGCATATGCGTTTGACTATGACACAGCTCGCCGAGTAACATACGACAACAACCTAGCTCCTGTATACGGGCCAATCCCTAACGGATTCTTGTATGACGAATCTCAGTATGAGGTCTTCACCTATGATCTAACACATGCTGAGCAACTACTCGAGGATGCAGGATTTGTACGCCAGTACGACTGTGCTGAGTTGGCAAACAATAACACTGTAATGGTGACTGACGACCCAGCCACAACAGAGGATGAAACTGCATCTGCATGCAGACTTCCTTCGATTCTAAGAATCATGGCAAACGAGGGTAACGACTACCGAATCGCTATGGCTGCTCAAATCGAGCAGGCATTAGGATCAATCGGTGTTGCAACTGATGGTGACGCAAAGCCATGGGCTGAATATCTAGACATGTACTACACTGGTACTTTCGAGATTCGATTCAGCGGTTGGGCTCCTGACTACTTAGACCCTGATAACTACTGGTCGCCATTCGCAGCCAGCAGTGAAGATGTCTATGGTACAGGATACCACAATGCAGCTTTGGATGCTCTATTGCAAGATGCCAAGGTTTCTACTGATGATACAGTACGTTTGGATCTTTACTCTCAGGCGTTCGATCTTTGGGTCGAGGACCCAAACATGATCATTGTAGGACAAGGTAACGGTATTGGTGCAAAGCACAATGATATCTGTTCAGCACCTTGGGCTGCTATTGGATCAGCGCACTGGTTCGACTATGACAAGCTACCAATGGTAGACGGCGCTCTAGTCGGCTCATGTTAAGACAGTAATCAGAAATTCTGATTTCGTAAGGCCGGCGACGGTCGCCTTCGGGCGGCCGTCGTCGTGCCGTTTTTTTCTTTTTTCTTTTTCAATAGTAAGTGCCTTACCGTTGCAATGATAACCCGTAGTCACTCCGTTATGTTTGTCGTGTCCTAGATGGGACTATGTGCTCTTCTTTGACTGATTGTGGGTGTTTGAAATGAAGTTACACGAGTTTATTGCTCGAAGAGTAATTCTTCTCATCCCAGTAATGATTGGCGTTTCAATATTGACATATTCACTTCTCAGTTTAGTTCCTGGAGACGCTGCAGCATCGGCGTGTGGAGATAAATGTGGAGTTGTAGTTGATACTGCGTTAGAATGGAATACAACATCTGAACAGTGGGAAGAAGTATCTATTTCAGCATATGAATCAAATGTAATGCGCATGGGCTTGGATGAGAACTTGCTTGAGGGATACATGGTTTATGTTGGGATTGATGGACCATATGTTGGGGCTGAACCACTCAGGTTAAATTCCAGTGGGTATTTAGTTCCTAAAACTAGTCTTGGTGAACATACTGAGAGAAATGGCTTGATTGATGGTTATTGGGGCGATTCTTCATTATATCATCGTCCAGTAGCTGAAGTGGTCAAAGATTTCGCTCCAGTGACGCTTGAAATGTCTTTACTGGCTTTATTAATTGCATATCCTCTTGGGATTTTCCTTGGAATTTTAAGTGCTGTATGGCAGGATCAAATTTTTGACCAATTATCTAGATTAATGGCAATCGCATTTGTCAGTTTACCTATATTTTGGCTCGCAATTCTTTTCCAGAAATTATTTGCTACTAAAATTGGAATTTGTGATGACTTATTTGGTACATCTGGTGGTTGTTTTCCAATTTTTGGCAGACATGACCCCTCAGTCGCTTTCCCCACGGGAGACGACCAATATGTTAGCTGGTACCCTGCAGGAGGGACCGGATTTCATCTGATAGATAGTTGGTTTGTGAATGATGAAACCCTAAGTCTCATGGGGTCTGATTTTGATACAAGATGGGAGCTTTTCAAAGATACTCTGTTGCACTTAATGCTACCATGCATGACTCTAGGAATAGCTAGTGCTGGAGGTCTCTTAAGATATATGCGAGCAAGTCTACTAGAGGTACTCCGTGAGGATTATGTCCGTACAGCTAGGGCAAAGGGTCTTTCTGGTTACAGGGTAATTGTAGTGCATGCATGTAGAAACGCGTTAGTCCCAATAGTCACACTTCTTGGATTCTCAATTGGTGGTGCAATTGGTGGCGCTGTTCTTACAGAGAGCATATTCGCATTTACAGGAATGGGCAGGATTGCAGTGGAGGCAATTCAGTATGATGATCAGGTTGTTGTTATGGGTGTAACCTTGATTACTTCAGTAATTTTCCTAATGTCTAATTTAATCGTTGATATTTCCTACGCTATAGTTGATCCAAGGGTGCGATTAGAATGACATGGGCTGATGGGGAGGACGACAGGCGTGAGAGCCTTCGAAGAATAATTGAGGGACTAGACCAGAAGCGTTCTGATATTCGAAGGAGTATCCGAATTTTTACTCGTTCAGCTCTTGCTGTAGTTGGTCTAATGCTAGTTCTTTCAGTTTCTATGTTAGCATATCTCGCTGAAGATATTGCAGTTGAACATCCTACAAGAAATTTACAAGATACTGCTTCAACTTGGAGAATCGACTACGAGCCTAGAGCTGCAGCCCCTGGTTCAGATGAATGTAGGCAAAGAGAGCAGATGGTATCTCTTACAGTTCTAAGAAGAGATGATACAAATATCACTCCTGCTATTTCTGCAGATAGAATTGATCCAGATACTAAGCAATTTTATACGGTTCCATTAGATGTAATTAGGATAATAAATGTCGTAGATGGACTAGGATATACAACTCCTAATATATCTGGTAATAAAGCGATATTAAGTGAAAATATTTCCATTTACACTGATGAAAATGGAACTGATTATATTCATGTCTCTGATGAATTGCTCGAAATTAATCGACTTCCTTCAGTCTATGTCACCTATGAATTTGATAACAGTGAGATGGAAGTATGGTGGATGCCAGAATCTCACAATATATGCATTCTTGGAACTAACTTTGAGGGGCACGATGTTTTCTCTAAAATTCTCTATGGAGCAAGAATTTCACTTAAGATTGGTATTACCGTGGCCTTCATGACAGTTACTTTGGGTACGATTATTGGTAGCATAAGTGGTTATTATGGCGGACGTGTAGATGAATTCATTATGAGAATGACTGATGTATTCTTTGCCGTACCAGGACTTATTCTAGCAATGGCATTTGTAGCCGTGCTAACTGCTATACCAAGGCTAGCATTGCCAATGGAATTAGCAGTTCTAATACCATTATTAATATTAATTTCATTATTTAGAACGAAGGTAGATGAAATCACAATAGGTGAGGTGAAAGCACAGGAAAAGGGCGGTCAATCATTCACTACTGTTTTAGGAATCGCCTCACTTATTTTTGCAGCATTCTACATAACAGATGGATATTGGCCCAATATTCCATTTGAGGAATCTGCTGAAGGTGTGTCTAACTCCGATCTTTATCTTCGATTTATTATCCTGTCCTCAATATTAGTTCTTGGTTTTTCGATTATTCTCGCTTTCACAAAATTCAACCGTGAGGTTAGTCCAAAGAAAGTAATTACAGAACTTAAAAATTCAGTCTCATTGAATAACCCATTTTCTTTTATGACAATTCGTACTTTCTTGTTGGTAGGTGTGATCTATGTACTCTGTAAATCACTTTTGACCATAGATTCTGAATGGGTAATTATCAAAGATTTTGACAGATTATGGAAAATTCAGGTAGCACTGATATTTACTGGTTGGCCCGGCTATGCTAGACTAATCAGAGGTCAAGTTTTGTATATTCGTGAAATGACTTTTGTTGAAGCTGCTAAGAGCGTGGGCGCACCATCTTCTAGGATAATGTTCAAACATATTCTTCCTAATGCTTGGGCTCCTTTATTAGTTGCTTTCACACTAGATATCGGAGGAACAATTCTTTCTGCAGCGGGATTATCATTTATCGGCCTAGGGGCTGAAATGCATTCTGCAGAATGGGGTCGTATGGTTTCTGATGGAAGGAAGTGGTTTCTAAATGAATGGTGGTTGGTGACCTTCCCTGGCTTAGCTATTGCTTTCACAACCCTAGGTTTCAATCTCTTGGGCGATGGACTTCGTGATGTAGTTGATCCAAGGAATCGGAGGTGATTAATTGTCGGGTGATGTAATATTAGATATCAAGGACCTTAGAGTTCATTTTGATACATTGTATGGTCCTATAGAGGCATTACATGACATTGACCTGCAAGTCATGAGAGGTGAAATAAGAGGCGTCGTTGGTGAGTCAGGATGTGGGAAATCAGTTACTTCTCTTACTGCGATTGGTCTTGCAACATGTAAGGTGGATGACGGACAAATTTTGTATGATGGTTACGATACAGTTTATCGAATCAAGGATTGGGAGAAAAATCTGATTAGAATTTCCACTGCTATATCTTACATTGGTGCACTAATCATTGTATTCAATATACTACGTATTATCTTTGATACTTCTGCTGTTTACGATATTATAGCAGGTATTGGGATTATGCTTCTTGGCTCATTAGTAGGGCTTATTGGCCGTTTTTCATCTTACAAGCATGAGAAGGAACTCCGTAGAATTAGAGGCAATGAAATAAGTATGATTTTCCAAGAACCCATGACTGCACTAAATCCGCTATACACGGTGGAAAAACAAATTTCAGAGGTCATGAAAGAACACGACAGACTAGTAGAACGCGAGGTATCTACTCCCAGTAGAATCCTAAGGGCGGTTCTAAAACCTGCAACTCAATTAGCTGATTCTATCACTAAAAACCCCCTTGCTACACTAACACCAATTGGCGTGCTAATAATGTACTTCACAGTCACATCATTGGGATATTCAGGACTATTTGAGAAGTTATCTTGGTATTTTATTCCAGTTATTGTTTCAGCATTCACTACCAGTGCGATATATGAGAAAGAAAAAGTAAATTGGCTAATATCTCTAACCAAATCAATACCATATCTGATTATCTCAATTTTATATTTTATTTATATGTCAATCTATAAATACACTCTAGGTTTGCTTAACGTCAATAATCCTCTAAAGTCTATCGAAGAAGATGTCGAAGAAATGAATAATATTTCATTAGAGGGATTGAGTAGTCTTCCACTCGCCTTTGCCTTTTCCCTTACATTGTTCATGATGTTCTGGATGCCAGCTTCTGCAGTAATGGTAATTTTAGTCACTATTGCCGTTTTTATGATTCCAGGAATCATGATTTCCGACTTCCTTAAATTAGATCCTTCTCATTCTAGACAAGTTGTGCAAATTCTAGAAGAAGTTCAAATCCCAAATCCTGAGACAGTATCAAGAATGTATCCTCATGAGTTGTCTGGAGGAATGAGGCAGAGAGTTATGATAGCAATGATGATGTCTTGTGAACCGAATTTGTTGATTGCAGATGAACCAACCACTGCATTAGATGTCACTATTCAGGCTCAAATTCTAAAATTAATGCGGGATATGCGAGATCAAAAAGGAACTTCAATAATGTTAATCACGCATGATTTAGGCGTAATTGCAGAGATGTGCGATACGGTTTCAGTTATGTATGCGGGTACTATTGTCGAATCAGGTTCACTGAAGGATGTTTTAGAACGCCCGAGGATGCCTTACTCAATTGGTTTGTTACATAGTATTCCAAGAATTATTACTGAAGCCGAGGGGGGTAGGAAGGAAAGCCTCCCGATTATCCCAGGACAAGTACCAGATCCAAATGAGCACTTTGATGGCTGTAGGTTCCATCCTCGTTGCCCATTTGCTGACGAGATTTGTGTTTCAACTAAGCCCGAGATGATTGAAGTTAATCCTAGCCATTTCGCTGCCTGCCATCATGTCGACAAAACAACTAATGTATCACAAGTTGAAGATGCATTTGAAAATCTTGTAGCAAGAATGACGGAGGGGATTTGAATGTCAGAAGAACCACTGATATTTATTGATGGAGTCAAAAAATGGTTCCCAATTAAAACTGGAATGTTATCTTCCTCTAAGTCATTTGTCCGAGCAGTCGACGGAGTCAATCTAAGTGTAAAGAAAGGAGAAACCCTTGGAATAGTAGGCGAATCTGGTTGTGGTAAAACAACACTTGGAAGGGTACTCTTGGGCTTAATTCCAATTACTGAAGGTTCAATAAAATACAATGGCGTTGATATCAGAGATATGAAAAATAGAGATGTCAGGAAGAAAATGCAGATTGTGTTCCAAGACCCTGGTGGCTCAATGAATCCAAGAATGTCTGTGAGATCTATTGTTGGTGAGCCTCTAATTGTTAATGGAATGTCAGATGGCGCCGAACTGACAAAAATTGTTGCAGAATTACTGGATTCGGTTGGCCTTAATAGAAAACATATGACAAGATTCCCTCATGAATTTTCTGGCGGTCAAAAACAAAGAATTGCAGTTGCTCGTGCATTAGCATTGAATCCAGAATTTATTCTTCTTGATGAGCCAACCAGTGCTCTCGATGTGTCTGTACAAGCTCAAGTTCTGAATCTTCTAGAAGAAATTCAAACGGAGAAAGATTTGACTTTTGTTTTTATTACACATTCTCTAAACGTTGTACATCACATATCAGATAGAGTAGCTGTAATGTATTTAGGGAAAATTGTCGAATTAGCAGACACGATAGATTTGTTTGAATCTCCCAGTCATCCATATACACATGCTCTTCTATCTGCAATCCCTGAAATATCAGTAGAGGATAATAAAGAGAGAATTGTGCTATCTGGAGACGTCCCAAGTCCCGCTAATCCTCCTTCGGGATGCCGCTTCCATACAAGATGTCCAATTGCGAAGGAGGGTGTTTGCGACACAGACGAACCTGAGTTCCGAGAACTTTCCGAAGGCCATTTCGTATCCTGCCATTTCCCTGTGGATGCCGGAAAGTCCTTACCCATATTCAATGAATAAGGAAGCAATCAAGACCAATTGCGTTTTCGTCTGTCTATGCAGGAGGATGACCGTGACGATTTATTCATCGATAATCGGAAGAATTCTGAATCCGCCTTTTGGAGACTTAAGAGGGCTGCCGATGCTCGTAGAGAAGCTCGTGTTCGAAGTATACTTGCTCAAGAAGGAGAGAGACTTTCAATTACCTTAGGCCGAGCGATATATATTTCATTTTGTATCCTTTTTAATTTCCTCATATTAGCGGAAATAATTTTCCTCTTTGATGAGTATTTATTGGGTATTTTTGCCTTTGGAATCGCATTAGGTTTTGCAGTAATTTTCCAGAAGAATCTATATGACAATATTTTCGCTATCGATATGAAATAAATCATTCACTAATGTTAGAATTAGGAATTGGAAATTTATCTGAGTGTACGCGTTCAAATCGCCTAAAAGCGGGAACAATAAGTCCAATTGTGGTTGTAAGTACCATGAATCCTACTGCAATTGCGTAGGTAGTAAGGACATTCGTTTCTACAATCAACCAGCCCCCCATAATTGGAGCAAGAGGGATGAAAATCAGAGATCCAATTGCATCTAGCGAGTTTACTCTACCTCTGAGATGTTGGTCTACACTGTCTGACATGGTAGTTCTCCAAATCACGCCTAAACTACCGCCTAAGATTCCTTCAAGCATAACGAAAGCGAGAATTAACCAAAATGGAATCGGCATTGCCCACATCAACATACACCATCCAATCCCCCCTATTAGTACATAGAAAACAGTT
>NTJR01000035.1 GCA_002457595.1 Marine Group II euryarchaeote MED-G36 | reverse complement strand
ATCCGGATTGAAGACGTGCACCGTTCCTTCGGTCCAGTCAAGGTTTTGGAAGGAGTTAACCTTCGAATTGATGAGGGTAACCGTATTGGAGTAGTGGGCCATAATGGGGCTGGAAAAACGACATTGCTTCGGACAATTTCCAATCAAGATCAAGACATCGGAGACATCACTTTCGCACCGGGCCTGCGTCTTGCATTCCTTACTCAAGTGCGAGATATCGATGAAGACGCCACTCTTGAGCAAGAACTCAATAGACGAGGCCGTCAATTTCAGGAACTAGAAGACGAGATTACAATTCTTGAAGCTAAAATGGCTGAACCTTCATTCTATGAAGGTGAGTGGCAAGGTGACATGGAAAGATATCAGGAACTTCAAGCAATGATGGCTCGAAGTGGCGGTACAAATGTTGCAAGCCATGCTCAAGAGATTCTCAAAGCCCTAGATTTGGCTCATCATCCCCTTGACATGTCTCTTGCAGATCTTTCTGGGGGGGAGCGAGCCAAAGTTGCCCTTGCTCGTCAATTAGTAGGTTTATCTGAAATCGATGTGTTCTTCCTCGATGAACCCACGAACCATCTAGATTTGGCTACTTTGGATTGGCTTGAAAGATTCCTAATCACGTTCCAGGGAGCTCTATTGATTGTAAGTCACGATCGATATTTCCTAGATCGAGTTTGCAATGCAGTCGTAGAAATTCAAGATTCTCACTCTAAGGGATATCCTGGTAACTATTCGTCTTTCATGCAACAGAAAGAACTGTTTTTGCAAACTCTTGCTGATCGTATTGACAAGACTGCAAAAGAAGTCAAGCGCTTACAGGGTGCAATGGCCGCTATGAAGCGTGCAAATAAATACGACAAATCAATATCTCAGAAGCATTTCATGTTGATGCGTTCACAACGAGAGCTTCGTTGGTTGAAATCACTCAAACCTCGCCAGCGACGCGGACTTCATTTCAGCCTTAAATCAACTGAGAAGAGTAGTCTTGAAGTCCTTGATTTTCATAATGCAACCCTTACTTTCGAAGGGTTGCCACGACCAATTATTGATGGATTGGAAGTAGGCGTTTCTCGAGCTCAGAAAATAGGGATTGTTGGTCCTAATGGTGCTGGAAAAACCAGTTTATTGCGAATCATCAATGGAGAATTAGAACTTGATTCGGGGACAATTGATGTAAAGCCTGGTGTTGAGATTGGATATTTCCATCAAGATCACCGATCTCTCAACTTCGATTTGACGCCCGTTGAGCAGGTTAGAGCCCTGAAACCGAGGATGGATTATGGTGATATTCGCGCTCTACTTGGTCGCTTCCAGTTCACTTCAGAAATGGTAGAAACTAAACTCAGTAAATTGAGTGGTGGAGAAAGAGCTAGAATTGCTATGCTGAAATTGTTACTTGAGGATAATAATCTCCTTCTCCTCGATGAGCCCACTAACCATCTAGATACTGACGCAAAGGAAGCACTTGAGGAAACATTACAGGAATATGAGGGCAGTATAATCACAGTCTCTCACGACAGATGGTTCCTCGACAAAGTCTGTGACACCATCTGGGAATTACCCGGTGACGGTAGTTTGTGGATATGGCCGGGGAACTATACAGAATATATCCGACATAAGCCAAAGAAGCAGTCGTGAAAACGATTCCAGCATTCTTGCTAAATGAGCAGAAATCGTACTAATCCGGACCTGTCCGGCCACCCCTCTATGGTCAATTAAGCCTCTGACCGTCTATGGTTCGTGGCCGCACCCTGACTACCTTCAACTCAAACACCAGTCATCAGAAGCAAAAAAATGCACAAAAAGGACAACTTGCAATTACTCTTGTTGTACTAATGCTTACATCGTTGGCAATGCCTTCGATACATGTTGAAAATACTCAATTGGAATCTTCTTCAGAGGCGAGATTTACAGCGAATGGAACGATTAGCGATTCCGATGCCCAGACGTTGTTATCAAACCTAAATGCGAATAATCCAATTGATGTGATGGGAGTCGTTGATGACTCAAACAGAATTCATCTGATTTGGATCCAAAATACAAGTACCCCTCTCCTACAATATGCTCTAATTCAGATTTCACCCACTATTGACACGGTCTTGATTTCTAATACCCAAGTGGGCGGAAACAGTTCAACATCACTTTCTGCACCTTCGATGGTCATTGATTCAACAGGTCGAGCTCACATCGTCTGGGAAGTAACTAACACAGAGATTCTCTATACAATCTTAGATCCTTCAGCTGATGATTTGGATGGTTCGGCCGGTGATATAGCAAACATGACCGTGACTTCTTACACTATTGCTAGTGGCTCAGGAACTAGGTCAGATCCAGATATTGCAGTTGACTCCTACGACGCAGTACACATTGTCTGGGTGGATTCTTACGATCCACAGGGTGCATTCTTCAATAGCCCATTAGTCTACTATTGTATGTTGTTTGAGAGTTCCAATAATGGCTTCGAAGTTCTGATTAACAACACATTAGTTACCCCTGCTCTAGGCCATCGAGGCAATCCCGCAATTAGTATCGGTGCAAACAATACTGCTGTTATTGTCTGGGAAGATACACGTGGCTCAATGGTTGAATATGTTGGACTTCTTGACTCATCAGGATCTATGACTACAGAGTGGACAGATATGTGTGCTATTTTCTATGGAGGAACTCTAACTACTGGTGAGAATTTTGCTGGAATTAAGCCAATGATTGAATCTGCTAATATCACCGTTCTTGAGACATTATACACATTGAGTGGAAATATGTTTGAGGCAAATTCCCAAACAAATTGTGCTAATGCAGTAAGTATTGGTGACGATGGCTCAAATGGACCTAGGAGTACAGCACTTGGAATAAATAGTACAGATAATTCAGGTGGAATTCGACCACTTACTGAGGTGATGTACAATGGATCTAGTCTTTCGCTTCCATTAGATAATAGCTATAATTCTGAAATGTGGGGCCCCGGTTCCACTTGGGCTTGTTTGTCTTGGAGAGATTCCAGTGGTTCTATGCCAGGAAACCCTGCAACGGCGGCTGACCACGTCTGGAATCCAAACGCCACCAAGTTGGTAATTCCTGTATCTGACGAAGGCCCCTTTGGCGGCTCCCCTTCACTTGAAGCCGATGATTATCAAAGCATCAATGAGTCCCACCAAGCATGTCTCGAAGCCGGAATTATTCCAGTTCCAGTTGCCGGGACTCTTGACTATGGTCCAAGTACGATTTGGCATAATAACACACACGTTCGTCATCATATGATGGATCTAGCGCATTGTCCTGACACATCACTGATTGGTATTCAAGCAAGAAATTGTGATGGAACAAGCGTCCAATCTACTGATGCGGGCGGTGAACTATTCTACTATCCTACTGAGGAACTCGCAGATCTTCATGGAGACTTTGAGAACGGCGCACTTACCGCTACTTGGAATACTAATGGTGCTGTAGGTTGGGCTGTGCAGAATAATACTGTGATTGATGGATTATATTCCGCAGAGTCAGGTAATATTTCTAACAATCAACATTCTTCTATTAGGTATCAGGGTGCATTGAATGATGGAACAATGTCATTTGATTGGTCAGTTTCAAGTGAACCAAACTACGACTATTTGTTATTCTGTGTTGATAACCCAACTTGCTCTCCTTCTTCTTTCACTGCAGCATGGTCGGGTGAATCAAATGGAACATATAGCGCAGCGGTTCAGCCCGGTTATCACACATATACATGGAAGTATTACAAGGATGGAAGTGTTAGTTCAGGAAATGATTCAGCATGGATTGATAATGTTCAATTGCCAATCTCTTCTTACACAGATGAGATGAATCAAATGGTGGATTCAATCATTAATCTGACAACAGGAAGCGGTGCAACAAACACATTCCTAACCGTATTGAATCCTTATTCGATTCTCTCAAATCCCCGATCTACTTGGTCTACAGGGGATTCCGCTCATTCAATTGATAGCGAAACCGGACAATATTTGGAAGACCTCGGCCCAGACGTTGATTGGTATTGGCGCGAAGATGGTAGTGGTTGGGACACCGTTGGCCACTTTGTATTAGTAAATGACACACGTCTTACAAAAGGCCACACATGGGCATTGAACCCTGATGTCAATGTTGATGATGACGGTAATATTCACGTTGTTTGGATAGATGGGCGTGAACAATTCCCATCGAAATCCGGCCCAAGTCAACTGCATTATATGCAGATTGATCCAACTCGTGGCGGTGTTCTTGATGGGGAAGCCTATGGGTTGAATTTGGATGAAACCGTTGTTGTTAGAGATACTGCAATACAACAATCTAATTTGATATGGGGAGCAAATCCACGTGTAGATTTCGATAGAGATGATTCAATACACATCACTTGGTTTGAAACCGGTGCAAAATGGGATGCAGATATAGTGGAACTCCGCTGGACTAGAATACAATCCCCTGTAATGAATGGATTTGAGGAAATTCCACTGAATCGATATCTAACTCAAGCATACAGTATTGTGAATACACGAACTATTTCTAGTAGTTCAGACAATTTGATGGGAATATATGGTAGTGAATTTTCAGCAAGCGCTCAACCCATCGTCAAGTTTGATTGGCCAGAACGCACAATTGCTTGGACGGCAAATGATTGTAATAATTTAGATAGCCAATTCAACAAATGGGATGTCTGCTTGTGGAGTGAAGATCTGTTTGACATGTCACTTGAATTGGCCCCTGGTGAGAGTGGAGATGTTACAATGCAACCTGATTCTTACAAAGTGGTCGATTTGAATCTTCAAGGTATTTCGGTACCAGGAGGTGATGACGTTGTCACAATTTCGACCGAATCAATTCCTGATTATTGGAATATTGATGTTGGTTTTGACTCTGCAGCCCTTCCTTCTACGACTCTCATTGAAGGAGAAACCAAGGATGTTGTTTTGAGAATACGATCTCCCTCTCTTCATCTTGCAAATGAAGATCAATCATTCGACATCACTCTAATTGTCCAATCAACAACCGATGAATATGCAAACACATTTGAGTCGATTCATATTAATCTAGTAAACAATAATGATTGGAATGACGACGATCAGGATGGTGTAGCTGATGGAAATGACCAATGTCACTTTGGCGAGTCTAATTGGGATTCGAACACCATGACTGATTTCGACGGTGATGGCTGTAGAGATTCAAGTGAGGATTTCGACGATGATAATGACGGAGTATTAGATGAATTTGACGAATGCCCTCTTGGAGTTTCTAATTCAGCATTGAATGATGCCGATAGTGATGGTTGTGATGATTTAATAGAAGATACTGACAATGATGGAGATGGAGTGCCAAATCATGTTGATAATTGTCCAAATGGAGCTCAGTATTGGGCCTCTTTCTCCACTGATTATGATGGAGATGGATGCCGCGATCCTGATGAAGACAATAACGACGATAATGACCCGTTCTTAGATGTCGTCGACGAATGCCCAACCGGAGTCATAGGTTGGACGGATGTGACATTTGATCATGATTCCGATGGTTGCCATGATCTTGAAGAAGATACAGACGATGATTCGGATGGAGTCTTAGACACTGAAGATATGTGCCCAATTGGTCTGTTAGATTGGATTTCTGATGAATCTACAGATTATGACGGTGATGGCTGTAATGACATGATGGAAGACAACGACTTAGATAATGATGGAGTCGAAGACTTACTTGATCTATGTGTCACAGGTGAATCAGGATGGCAGTCTGGAATTATCACTGATTGGGATTCAGATGGATGTCATGATTTGAAAGAAGATGACGACGATGACGGAGATGGATATCTTGACATTGAGGATTTGTGTCCAAGAAGCCCCACTTCGGTATTTTCAGATAATGATTTAGATGGTTGTGATGACTGGAGCGAAGACCGCGATTTGGATAATGATGGCATAGAAACGTCAGACGATAATTGTGAAAGTAACCCAATCTCTGTTGGTTGGGTATCTTCACTATCTTCTGATCGTGACCAGGATGGTTGTAAGGACTCTACAGAAGATAATGATGATGATGGCGATAATATTCTAGATTCTGAAGATGCATGCCCAATGAGCATTCGAGTAACTCTAGATCATGATTCAGATGGTTGCATGGATGAATTCGATCTCGATGATGATAATGATGGTATCTTGGATAATTACGATCATTGCATTCACGGCGCTATCGGGTGGACTTCTAGCAAGGAAACAGATATTGATTCTGATGGTTGCTTGGATGCCGTTGAGGATAAATCATTACCTCGAGGAATAGTAGAAACTATTCAGAATTCACCAATTCTCATTACAATTATGGCTTCTGTAATGGTATTGATTTTGATAGGCGGATCTATTCAAGCACGTCGCCGATTCCAAAACTCAGAATCAGTTGAATCAAGAAATTGGGACCAAACTAGTTCTCTTGAAGATTCTAAAGTGGGAGTTTGGGGCGTTAAGACAAAACCAATAGAAGTCCCAAATAAAACAACCGATTCTATTGAAGAACATGTACAGAATCTCGTTGAATCCGGATATTCACCAGAGGTTGCTCGAGCGATTGTAGCATCAGAATCCGCGTTGCGAGGAACCTCGGATGAGTGAACTCGAATGATTGCAAAATGGAGTGGCGAAAGCCCTCCATCTTTGCTTAATCACTCCCAAGGCATCTTCAAGACCTCAAGGGGTTGGTGAAGTTGCGACGGAATCACATGCGGGCCATCAGGATTGAGTGTTCATTCGGGTCTCTAGAACATGACCCAAGGGCTATTGCAGCCTTACAGTGTATCTCTTGGGATTTCCGTTCAATGCTTGGAATAGTGGATGGAAATCTTCGTTTAATGGTGGAATGCATTACTATAGATGGAAACTGCCCAGGACCTAGTTCATTCAATCATGGAATTCGCATAGTCGAGATTATTGAAGAATGGCAAACAGAGATTCTCACACATCATCTCGTGATTATTGAATTCGCATCTGATTTTGTAGGACACTATTTTCATAATGGCGATCTTGCAATCCTTTCGGGTTCTAACTTCACATCAAGTGGTCTTGTGCTTCAGATTGCTGGACGCCGCGAACCTTTGGTGAAAGTCCTAACCGATATCAGATCAAAACTTTCAGTTGACCGTGTGACTATGGCCAAAAACTCTGAAGGTATTGTGCAAAAAGGACCAACTCTACAACAGCATCGTGTGGTCCGTCTTGCTCATGAACATGGCTGGTATGAGGTGCCTAAGCGAATTTCTATCCGAGAATTAGCTGACAAAATTGGCCTCGCTAAATCGACAGTTTCTGAGTTATTAGTCAAGGCTGAAGGTGAAATTGTTGCTAATTTTCTAGACAACTCACTCGGCTCAAAATGAATCTAATTTAGTTTGCCAGAGCATCTTTCGCTTTGGTCTATTTACAAACCAAGATTTATTCAAATCGTCAGGGGCAGAAACTCTTGGATTAAGATAACGCAAAGCATCCTCCAAACTATCGAATTTGCGAGGCGTTTGCTTCATTGCTTGGCGCACAGTTTCTCTAATCAGCCATACTCCAACTGGGGCCCAGTAACCTTCTCCAATGTCTCTCCAAATTAGACAAGCACCTGATTTCCCAATTAGATCAAGATGTTCTAAAACACCTAGTCTAGCAGCATAGTAAGCCCCAGTTACTCTATTCGCATACTTTGTGCGTGGTTTGAGGTCTTCCCAATCTCCAAGGATTCGGCCCTTTACAGACCACAATGAACCAGTTGTCCATGCCTCTAGCATGTGGAATGCCCATTCTCCAGGAGTTAGAACAATATGGAATCGGTTGTCAAGGTATGTTGCTTCGTAGACTAGTACCTTGTCTATACTAGGGTTGTCTCTAATCTTTCGCCACAATCTCTTACCCAATGTATCATCAGTGGCAGTAATACTCCAACGAGTTGGAACTAGTCTACGAGCACTTTGCCGACCAAGAATACCTGTCGATAATAGACGCGATAGGTGAGCCTCTCCTATGTTTGCTCGAGTTAATTCATCCATTGCATCTGTCGCTAGCAGGTCAGTTTCTCCTGCTATTGAATCAACTTTTCGTGGTATACTTGAATTCCCTACAACCTCTGCTCGGAGAACATTTCCAGTAGGTCCTAAAGGTGTACTCATACTATCAAAAGTTGGAGATCGCCCTATTCTGATTGCCTCAGCAAAATCAAGCTCAATATCAACTGCTTGAGCCGCCATAGCGATTTCCTGGGTGGTTTCCAACATCTGATTTGGATTTCGCGCCTCCCGCACTCGCATACGCTGCCCTCCAGTAATCAGATTAGCATGCCGAGCAGCGACTTCCTCCAATGGTTTACCAAAGAGGTCAGCAGGATCACCAGTAGTGATTTGGTTACTTGTAGAATCATCCTCAGATAACCAAGAGGCGCTCGGTCCTGCACGAACATCCGGGTAGCCATATCTCCCCACAAAGAGTTGAGGTGGACTCGGCCCAACCATCTCACTAATTGTCGTAGGTTGGACTACTGGTAACTTACTTCGCACCTCAGCTAGAAGTGGACATGGATTGATTTTGCACATACCACGTATCCCTCGGCACTGAAGGCACTCGGGGAACATCATTCTGGAAGTTGAATCGATTGCTCTTAGCCATACCCCTGATTAGGACATGAAAAGGAGGTCTTGATAGGTGAAATGTCCGTCGCGTTGTCTGAGGTTTTCAAATGAGTGGGTTAACCGCGTTGCAATTGCAACAATTAATTGGATTAAATGAGTACGAGCAGAATCTAGTTATTGACAGATTATCTCGTGAATTGGACCTCCCATCTGAACAAATTAGGGCCGAGATTGATGCTATTGAGGAAGGTAAGAGCAGTAAGAAAATATCCGCACCTCTTCCTGAAAAGAAATCTCTCTTTGGCTTTAAGCGTAAGAAAGAGAAAACAGAGGATAGTCCTACATTCATTGAAGACTCATCTAAATTCCGTTTTGGATATGACCCTAGTCATGAGGGTAAGAAAAGACAAGAACAGGTGAGCCAAGCGATTCTATGCCCCTCTTGCAGCGCTCCCTTAGGAATCCCTCAGATTCGTCCAATCAATGTCACTTGTCCTGCATGTGGTGTCGAAACCACATTTGAGAACTAAAATTAGATGCCCCAGTATCGATTACTACCGTCATCTTCAGTTTCTGCTGATACAGATTCCACAACAGTCCTGAGGAAATAATAGATGATAACGGCAAAAATAGGCAGAGCCCATGTTTGCGATACGGTTTCAAAGTCGAATGGGTAATCTCCTCCTCCCATTTCTGCCAGCAGAACCTCAATGACCGCCTTTGAGACGGTATAGACTACGACTCCAAGTCCAATTAAGAGTGCACTCTGGCCTGTGAAAGATCCTTCTTTCCATCGTAGAACTCCCAATGAAAATACAAACGAGAAGGTTGCAAATAGAATCCATGTTAGCGCTTGGTCAATTGCTATTATCCATACTGAAATATCTCGATTTACAGCATCTAGGCTAAATTCATCGATTCCACTGAATGAACCAATAACATCTGCTTCTAAGTCAGCGGGATTTCCATAGAATACTTGGTAGGCAGTAAGGACGGAAAGAATTACCGAGACAATAGATAATCCCCACAATAAAGAGGACCAAATACCTCCAGTTGCACTATCTCTCATATCATTCATCAAACGATCTAATTGCTGCTCCCAACCCAACCCCTTTGCTAGAACCCAAATTCCAATCAGTAGTGGCATAGCGCCAATCAATATTTCTCCATTGGGCAGAATGAGGCCCAACCCCAGAATCATCAAAAAGAGAGCAACAGGAACTAGGAGCCTAGCTCTCCAGCGAGGGTCTTCAATCGCCTTGGCAATGTAATAATAAGTACTTTCAATTCCTCGCGATTGTCTTACAATAATTTTCTCGACATGTTCAACTCTTACTCTAGAGGTTACAATTGGCATAGATGCCTCATCTTCTGCACCATCAGTAACTAGGACCGCAGAGTCTGGTTGGAATTCTTGAATCACTTCATCTAATTGACTGGCAATTGCTCGATCAGAACGAGGTCCAACTCGTACATCACCAGTTAGAACTGCAATTTCAACTTCATCATTGCCTTCAGCCCGTTCAACCAATCTATCATGGTGATGTAGCGCTCCGAGTATTGCATTAGTATCGGATTCTTCCGGATCTGCAATTCCAAGTTTTAGAGCGGCAGTCAATGTAGCCTTGCGGCCAATCACCGGCCCCCTAATTCCAGCCTTTACACCCAAATCATTGTCTCTGTCAATGCTCAGGACGAGTGTTCTAACCAATCACAACACCCCCGGTATGGATTGCGAGGATAGTCACTCCTCTATGAAGAATCTTCCATCTTGGATGGTTCAGCCGCACCTTCGGTGCGTTTTTGAGTCGCATCATCATCTTCGGTATTGACTCCTTCTTGATATCTTCTGCGTTGCTTTGCTCGAAGATATTTCAGAGGATGATTCATCCATTCTTGGTCGCATAATCTATCCTCGCCCGGACTCACAGGACATCTTGCTCCTGTTTTCAGCCCCTGACATCCATGTGGTGTGTATTGACGCTCGTAAATGTGGTTGACTTGATAGGTCGTAGTTTCTTGATTGTAATCAGGAGCACTAGCAAAAAAGGAACTAGTAATCTCCGGTGTATGCCCCATCGCTCTTGACATTGCGGCTAGGAATACCCTGCCTGTGTGATTGACATTGATTCCTTGTGATAGTTCTGCTACAGCAGATTCGAAACAAGGCGGCCAATCTTCACGAACTGCTGCTGACATTGGCATATCGGCCTTTACACGTTCACTCAGGAGTCCAAGAATACGGTCGACAGGGTCAGCAAAGAGGCCTGCAAAAGCATCATCCATCTTTGACATTCGTTCGCTGCACTGAGCAGTCATTGACTGCCTAACTCTTTCCTTCAATAGCCTTGCAGTACGCTGACGACTAGTTTCACCGACACCAGCATCCATCCTCACCCAGCCATCTTTTGTAGCGCGATTCACAAGTCTCCAATAACTCCCAGAAATTTTTGGGCAGAGTTCTATGAAATCAACCATGGGGACGAAGTAAACAATTTCTGTAGTTCCCGGCACTGACTCTGACCGAATGTCACTAAGATATGTTCTTGCAATATCATCAAAATTATCGCTATCCATTCCGAATAATAAATCAGCCCGGCTGGCTTCACCTTCAACCCAACGATTCAACAACCGATCTTCAAACGAGGCACAGACAATCAACATTGCATGTAGGTATGACAGCGTTTCAGTCATCCTTCCTAATTCAGAAGAGAGATCTAAGGTTGTTGCAGCATCGATTCCATCTTTGTGAGTCACAGCTTCTACTAGCCTTAGACTTCCTTTGGTTCGAACATCTTCTAACCACGGTTCTTCAATCAATCCTTTCACATCTATTCCATTACCACTAAGTTGATTTCTAATGAATTCTCTACCCTGTGGTAGAAATGGATATCTGGCCAAAACAGACTCATCTTTGATGACTGGAGGCACCAGCGGCATAGGCATTGTAGCAGCCAATGGGTCGAGAGGGTATTTCAAGACTCACCGAATCCTTCCACTGGAGCGGACCCAATGGAACGAGCTTCTCGAGAACTCCTTGCAGTTGATCAGAGAGTTCTAACAATACAAGATGAAGTCCGCGATAATTTTGGATGGGAGTTAGAAAAAGACACTGAAAGTGCTTTGTTATTGCTTAATTCTGTGGAAGAATTTGATGTTGATTCCTGGACAAGGTCTCGACGTGCTCAGACAGTCGCTAGTCTATATCGTCGCATGGTTTTGAGACCGGCAGAAGTAGTGATTATTGGTGCAGCAATTACAGTCTCAGAAGTCGAGAAAATATTGCAAAATAACAATCTCTTGATTGTCGCAGATGGTGCAGCAGGAGTTCTAGAGGAATTGTCAGATTCACAATCCGAGCGCATGTGGTCTCGCCTTGCTTGCTTAGTAAGCGACGCTGATGGAGGTAGGGGCACTATTGCTGCTGTCAAAAGAGGCATTCCGATTATTCTTCACGCACACGGAGATAATCAAGAGGCTTGGTCTGAACTACTCAGTATGGCCGCAATACAACGAACGCCTCCTCCGCTAGTTTTGACGCATCAAACACCAGAAACAATTGATGGTATGCACAATCCAGGAGGATTCACCGATGGAGATAGAGCGGTATGTTTTGCCCGTTCCTTAGGAATTCCAAGAGAAAGAATCACCCTTCTAGGGACGAGGAC
>NTJR01000034.1 GCA_002457595.1 Marine Group II euryarchaeote MED-G36 | reverse complement strand
CACCTTTGCGGCATTCATCAAGAAAGTAGGAATGTGTGAAGCGGAATTAGCCTGAGATTTGATCGCGGCCTTCATTGCTTCAGTTGGACCAGCGAGGAAGCCAATTCTCATTCCAGTCATGGCCCATGATTTCGACCAACCGTTGACGACAAGAGTTCGCTCAGCCCCACCTTCACAAACCGCAGGCGAAACATGCGGATAGTCCATCCAATTTAGTCGGGCATAAATTTCATCAGATACAATCCACAAATCGTGCTCTGTGGCAATATTGACAATTTCCTGTATTTCTTCAGGAGTGAAAACCGCTCCTGTCGGATTACATGGAGAGTTTAGCAGAATCATCCGAGTTTTTTCAGTAATCGCGTTCCGAATTGCATCGATGTCGGGGTGGAAATTATCTCGGCGTACAGGAACATGAACGGGAACTGCCCCGATTAGTTCCAACATAGGCTCGTAACTAGCCCAAGAGGGAGCTAACAGGATCGCTTCATCTCCGGGCATCGTGGTAATCATGAATGAGTAGAGCAAGGCCTGTTTTGCTCCCGGAGTAATTACTACATCTTCTGCCCTAGTTTTGATTCCATGATGTTTAGCCAAGTAATCCGCCACTGCTTGGCACAATTCTAGTGACCCTGGTCCACGAGTATACTTCGTATTGCCAGCCTCCAAACCAGCTATCGCTGCATCAATAATTTCAGTAGGTGTATCGAATCCAGGTTCACCTACAGTCAACCGGACAACCTCTGGACCTGGCGGTTGTAAGTAAGGCGCGAAGCCAACACCCAGACCATCGTAGCGCGAAGCGATGCGCGGCATGCCACTAAGCGGGTGCAGGCCGACCTTCAAGATATGCAAAATAACTTCAGATTTTAGATACCGAAATAGAATCTAATATTTTCATCTTCTTCCACGTCCGCCACCACTTGAACGGCCTCCGCCACCTGAGCGACCACCGCCGCCCGAGCGCCCTCCACCACTAGATCTGCTAGAGCCTCTGCTACTGGATCTTCTACTGCTAGAACTCCTTCGGCTACTATGACCATTGATTCCAATTTCTGCCCCGCCTATTGTGATACCAAACCTCCTTCTTGAACGGCCACTACTACTGGACCCAAACCGTCCTGTAAAGAACATGATTGGGAAAAGCAAACACGGAATAAATGCAAATAAGCAAGTGGTAGCGAAGAAATCCATGGGTTGCTCAATCGAAGCTTTTTCAGGTTTATCTGGATTCACAAAAACAGAGACATTTCCACCAATTGGAAAATCATTCTTGATTGAATCAATACAAGGAACATATAGAGCCAGACCATCATCCCAATACTCATCTTCAACTATCAAATCGCTATCTGATTGGTAAGTAACATTCTCAAATTCATATTCAATAACTAATTCTGCTATACAATGATATTGAGTTTGTACAGCATCGTCGCCAATCCAATGATACATTTCTTGGCGCCAGAGAGTGCTTTTTTCTGCTCCGTGCTCGATAGTAAATATTTGATAATCAGCGGGATCTTCTGGATTATATTCTAGTGTTACTGTGTTATCAATTTGGTAGTAATCCTCAATCAATTCTAAACAATATCTTTCTGAAACTATAGAAGGCGAATAAGCCCAATCTTGGTATGCGGTTCCGTTTACTTCCCAAGTAAGGAATAGGTCCGCATAACATTCGTACTCCTGATACCAATCAGTCCAGCAGTCACCATCATCACAATATTCTTCAGACCATTCATGAAAATCTTCGAACCAACCAGTCCCATTACCTTCATCTCCTGTTATCGTTGCTTCGATTTCCACCCATTGAACATCTTCTGAACCCAAGATTGTTCCTTCGACCTCAACCCAATCTTGGCTGGCAAATAGCCAAAAAAGAGGTAGGGAAATTACGATTATTAGTACAAAAACTAAGAATATACCCCTAGCAAAACTAATATTTTTCATTCCTAAGAATCCAGGATCTTCTTTCTTCTTGATTGTAGTGGCAGGTTTTTTTTCAGTTTTTGATTCTTCTGAAAAACCTCCATATTTTTCCTGTAGTTTCGCTACAGCATCCGCTGCTTCGGAATCTATTTCCTCATCTTTGTGGCCAGGAGCCCACCATTTCCCCTCATCCTCTGAACTCAGAAATAAGCCTCCTCAGTTAATCCACTACAAACTCCCTTTTGAAATAGATTCCAGCATTTAAGAAATAATGCCTAATCTCGAGGGTTTGACTAAATTGACTATTGAGGAAAAGGCCATCCACATTCCGAACATTCTTCAAGGGAAGGTCGGGGGTTGGCATTTACCGCACGAGTGGCAGAGTAGCTATGCAACGGACTGCAGATCCGTGGACCCGGGTGCAAATCCCGGCTTGTGCTCCAATTCCTTTATCCCATCATCATGTTTGCAGTGAATATTATTCCAAGACCTATTGCCCACATTATTGCGAAGATATTGAAATCATTTGCAGACATGCTTTCTCCATTGAATGTCATTCCATCTTCAATGCCTTCTGACCTTAACCTATAGTAGGCCAAGAGAAGCAGAGACATTGCTACAGGGCCTGTTATTCCATCCATTGTGGACTGATCTGTTACCGGCCTTGCAAGAGTATCGGATAGGTCCAAGTTATCTAGGAACCAAACATAGTTTGAGATTACTACGGCCATTAGCCAGAAGATTCCTGGGTGAATAATTGCCCATTTCCCTTTTGCTCCTTCCATTATAGTTAGAACCATCCAAAGTAAGTATACGAGGAAAAGAGAACCTCCAACAGCGACTGTAACTGCTGATGGTTGACCTAGTCCTTCAGCCAATGCCCCATACTCGTATGCTTCTATTGTAGACTCAGGGGTTACTATTGCTCTTAGGCAGTAGAATGCTCCCATCACAACGAGAACAAGAAGAGCCAGAAGTGCAGGCTTATCTTGAATATTCAATCCTGGTTTGAAATCAGATAGACCTTCATCAACTTCATCTTCACTTCTAAGAAGGAAATAAGCAGCGATGTAAATCAGAGTAACAATAGGAACAACGAATTTTGGAGTTTCCGAGGAGTCGATAGTATCTGACCAATTAATCCAAATTACCGCAGTCATGGTTACTAGACCAATCATTACGGGGATCATAGTCCTCCACATTCCCTTTGCTCCTTCGTTGAGTATTATCATTGTTGAAATGAAGATACCAAACATCATTGTTCCATTGAATGCGGTTTCAGGTCCGCCATTTCCCCATGAGTTCATTCCAAGGCTTGTTTCGTTAGACAGAATTGTGAAGCAACCATCTGCTCCACCTGTCACATAACAGTCTGCAAAAAGCATGAAGTTCATTGAATACACGAAAGTTACCAATGCAGTAACCAATAAACAAATTTTCGCGGGTGTCGATTTTATCATATCAAACATAAATTGAACTAAACCCTTCAGTCAATAATTATGCCGGATAGATATTGATTACTTCAGAGCTCATTTCGGCAGCATTTCAGGATCGAGATTTCCGCCCGAAATCACTAATCCAACCGAATCAATATCTTTCAGTGCTCTGAATTCTTCAGTTAATACTGCTGCCAAAACGGTGGCTCCACTAGGCTCAACTACGATATCTAGGTGTTCTTGTAATAACTTCATTGCAGTTACAACATCTTCATCACTGACTGTGATTATACTTTCAAGATTCTCTTTTAGAATACCAAAAGTAAGCTCACAAAGACTCGTTAGTAATCCATCACAAATTGTGTTAGTACCCTTATTTGGGATGAGATGACCTGCGGCTAGCGAGCGTGCCGCATCATCCGCGCCCGCTGGTTCAGCCCCGAAAATACGGGCCTCAGGTAGTAGAGCGCGAGTGGTGACGCAGGTTCCTGACATCAGGCCACCACCGCCGATGGGTGCGATGATTGCATCGAGCGGTCCAATCTCATTGATCAGTTCGAGCGCAGCGGTGCCCTGCCCTGCGACAACCTTTGGGTTGTCGAATGGATGGACGAAGGTGGCTCCAGTTCTTTCCATCACCGCTGCTGCGGTTCTTTCTCGGGCTTCAAGGGTGGGCTCGCAGAAGGTGATTTCAGCCCCATGGCTTCGCACACCCTCGATTTTGACACGGGGTGCATTCTCCGGCATCACAATGTAAGCGGAAACGCCACGCTGCTTGGCTGCGAGCGCGACTGCTTGAGCGTGATTCCCACTCGAATGTGTGCAGATACCGCGCTCGGCTTCTTCACCAAGGAGTGCTATTGCATTGCTTGCCCCGCGGAATTTGAAAGCGCCGACATGTTGCAAATTCTCACACTTGAAGAAAAGACGCCGGCCAGCAAGTGAATCTAAGGCTAGAGAAGTAAGTACAGGAGTATGTGCGACGATTCCTTCAATTCTCGATGCCGCTGCTCGCACATCCTCAAAATCAACCGACACCCATGTCCCTCCGCGTCATCCGAGTGGGTTATCGCGCATCACTTCTGCGGCGCTTTCAAGCAGGATAGAGCACTCGCGAGTACATGGCAGACAAGGCGCCGGATGCATCCATCCATGCAATAGTAGGCTCACTGCTCATCCTTGACGCCTTAGTCCTCGGATACGCACCGGCGGGTCCTTGGGATTCTCCATCCTTTACAATAGGCATAATCGGGATGGCCGGATTGTGCATGTGGTACGTGGCTTGGTATAGATTAACATTCAAGCGTAAAGGTTTGATTCCGTGGTTAGATCAATGGCAAAATCCAAAAGAATCTTCTCCAAAAGTATTCGCTGCCGGATTGTCGACATTAGCTCTAGCATGGGTGTCTGGAAATCCATTACAAGAATTCCTTCCAGATCCTACCGGCTTAGTGTTGATGTTGGTTGGATTATTGATTTCTTTATCAGGAATCTATGTGATGCTTAGCACAGGGCCTCTAGCCGATTAGCGATTACCAGGTTTCCAAAATTGAAGTGGAAGTGGATCTTCGCCAGACATCGCTCGGAAAGCTAGGTGATCTGCCCTCTCATTCCATCGATGTCCTCGATGTGCTCGAACGTGTTCTCCACTTAATTGACAGAGCCCTGATACTTCATTCCATAAGCTCTGAATTCGCAGTGCTAATGCCTTATTCTTCTTTGCCCGCCAAGCGCTTGAAGCAATGTTCAATGCGTATTGTGAATCAGCGCGAATCACAATTACGCCTTCTCTGCCTGATTCTAATACCCAGCGTAATGCATGAGCAATTGCACTCAATTCAGCAGTATTATTTGAGCCAACTTCAGCCCCTAAGAAACCAGCAACATCTGGGTTTGTGATTACTGGACCACTTGACTCGTGCATTATTTCTCCACGGCCCCGACCAAGCCCCGTATCGCCTCTGACTACAGCAAACCCCCATCCCGCTGGCGTTGCATCGGTAACATTCCGATTTTCTTCACATGAACCATCCACGTAGATGTGGAGTGCATTGTTCATTATTACTCACCAATTTGAGCAGAATAGGCAGTGGCATCCATCAGGCCGTCTACTTGAGAAGCATCGCCTATTGACATACGCCAAATCCAACCAGAACCATACGGATCCTGATTAATTTGTTCGGGGGCATCCTCTAGACTTTCATTTACCTCAAGAATTTCTCCAGCAATAGGAGCAAAGATTTCACTAACGGATTTGACTGATTCAACACTACCGCAAGCATCCATCTCTGAGACACTAGAGCCTACTTCAGGAAGTTCGACCCACACCACATCAGTAAGTGCATCCTGAGCGAAGTCGGTTACGCCCACTACGGCCTCATTTCCTTCAATTCTAATCCATTCGTGCTCAGCTGTATATCGTAGTTCGGCTGGTACATCACTCATGTTATCGAGGCGGCGAGTATTAGGAGAGGGGTGAAGGTTTCGCTACCTACTCTTCTTCTCCATAGCGCTGTTCAAGCCCCTTTCTCTCTAATTCTGCCCATTTCCCGCCAAGGCCTTCATCAGCCGCCTCAAAACGCTCCTGCTCCAATCTATCTCTCATTATTTCTTCAGGCTCACGACTAAACCAACGGTCTAGAGGGGCGTTTCCAAAACTTCTGTCTCGAGTCATTCTCATCACTACGAGGATTGCAATGCAAAGAATAGCAACAATTGGAATAATTAGAGACTGATTCATACACCCTCCTTCACTACATCCAATAATCTCAATTTGACCTTCTGCGATTGCTAGTGCAGTTAGGAACAATAGAGGCACTGACACACCGATTAGAACGCGCTCGAGACGAGCGGCGGGGGTGTCCATGTCTGAGGTGAGGGGCCGCTAAGGCATGAAACCCTCGGCGAAGATGACTATCAGTAAGTCTCTTTTACTAGTTTGTGGATTTTGTAAGGCAATAGAGCTCTGTTAACTGGAGTGACCTCAAGGATTCTTGCATCATCCCGTCGTCTGATATCCTGTAAGAGTGGATGACGACTCTTTTTGTGCAGAGTTAGGATTGTTGGCATGTCTTTATCCAAAGCACCCCGGACTGCCTCAACGAAAGCTTCACTTTCAACAGAAAATTTACCAATTTCATCAATCACTAGAATTTCGCATTCTTCAGTAGTTCGTCTAATTGCCTCGACGCCCACATTATCTAGAGCAGTAGGGTCAATTCCATAACCTAAAATTCGATTTCTACTATCGATATCCCGATGAGCCATTACTGCACTATCTCCAGTAATTAGATCTACACATTCAAATCCAACGCGTTGCCCATTTTCTATGATGGTACGAGTTTTCATCCCTCCTACTAGAGGTTTTTCTACTGAATCGTAACTACGACCGCGCATCTCTTGTTTTTTCTCTTCGATGAGCATCCCGACAACTTTCTCAAGAACTGCAGATTTACCAGAACGGGGCAATCCAGTAATGCCGATTTTTGGATGGATTCCGATATTCTCACCTCTGACTCTAATGCTACACGCGATGGTACGCCTTGCGTACGCCGTATTGATGTAATAATCAATTTGGTCGAAATACGTCCCTAAAACCGTTCGCCGGAAATCAATTTCCGGACTACGAAAGAAGAATTTCCGCTTCTCTACTCAAAGCGAAACCGTGGCGACATCTATCGGTGGAGGGAACGGCAGGTTCTCAATTTCGTAATTATTTACGTTATTATTAGCAGCCCATGCTCTTGACCAGAGGTCTAGTGTATCAGAATTTAGATGTTCGGCCAACCACATTAATCCTCGATCAACTGCACCATGCTTTTCTGCTAATGTGTCAAGAACAATTTCAGGTAATTCAAGGAAGTTGACCGAATTACCGAGAACACAATCTGGCGGGACAACTACCCAGCGTAGACGACGATTTTGTTGTGCATTGACAATTGCTTGACATGCAATTCTACTAACGCCTCTTGGTCCGATAGGTCCTCTCCAAAGAGCTTGCAATCTCTCAATAGATTCTCTCTTTATCGATGAATTATATCCTGGATGGTTAATCAAAACTTTATCTCCATCCAGTTTGAAGTGAATTCCACGAATGAATGGAGTTCCTCGTGAACGAGGATTCCAAGGATGGATATTTTCTGCCCAAGTTGTTTGATCAATTTCTCCCACTCTTACTCTAATGGGGTCTCCACCAGGATTCAACCAATTATGCTCTTCAGAAAGACGCGGTAGGTCAGCAAGACGGTTTATTGCCTTCAGAACATTATCTCTCTCATACTCATTTCGTGGCATGCGAGGAACTGCCCAATTCATGTCAGTCCAAACAGCCCAAGTGTTTCTTTCTAACTCCAGTTTGGGTGCGTTTCGAGCAATTCCCACATCAGCTAATACATCACTACTCTCAAGCGGACCGTAACTAGTCAGTTTCGTTGTTTCACCTGCAACAGTGATGCCGATTACCAGAACTCCTTGCGAAACTCCAGGGAATACGCGTTGGTTTTCTGGGAAAGACCAAGCGGATTCCCAACAATTCTGTTCTACTATCAATTTACGAAGAGGAATACTGCTCTTTTCTCGCATTAGTGAATCTGGAACAATCATGCGAACACGTCCTCCTTCTCTTACTAATTGTAAAGAGCGCTCTAGGAAAAGTCGGTAGAGATTGACATTTCCAAGTAATGTGCTAAACCTCAATCGCCCATCTGATTCCGTAATGCTTCGTAATTCACGAGATAATTCCTTACGAAGGTGGCTTCCATCAGGATGACCTCGGAATCGATCCTTAATTCGTAGCCATGGCGGATTACAAATTAACAAACGTGGCGAATCTTCCCATGGCCAATTATTTCGCAGAGCATCACTATGACGGACGCATAATTGCAAAATTTCCTCTGCTTCTTTTCGCCCGATTCGCCCCTCGTCACCAGGGCCATCTAAATCCAATAGGCCAGATTTAGCTAACACCAGTAGAAGTCTACGGCGTGTACATCTAACTGCAATTTCAGAAATATCAAGAAGTTGTAGATTATTCAATAGTCGAAGAGTATCTTCCTTTATTTTGACTGCACCAATCCCATCTACTCTTTCTGAGTGCATTTTGAGGATTCTCTCAGCGAATAGACCAGCTCCTACTGCAGGATCTGCGAAGGGGAGTGGAATCCCAGACATTGTTTTCTCATTATTGAGAACTGCTTGATCTTCTTCATCTCCTTCCTCCTTGACATTTGCCTCATTTATTTGTGCTGCAAAGGCACGGAATCCAGGAGGTAGAGCTGCCAATGAAATGTTAGTAGGCATTGGTGTCGCATCACCATTCCCTCGCTCTCCTAATTCATCCGCTAGCATTGCATCAGCAAATCTAGCAGGTGTTGCATAGGCTCCACGTGGTGAGCGACCATCAGTTTCCGCATCGTATCGCGCAAGCATGTGGTCTAGAACAGCTCCGGGATTCGAAAGAAGTCCAGCAGGCAGAGTTGGCCAATCATGAGGCATAGTAGCCGCAATTGGAATCTTATGCCGGATTGATTCCTCCCAGGCATCAAGCCATAATTCCAGCTGATTAATTCTGTCCTCGCACGACCTATCAAGTCGTGCGTACCATCCCGATGCGTCGCTGACCATAGTACCGACGGGGTGTCCCACATGGGTTCCTTCTTTGAAGGGAACGGTTGGTTTCAACCTCCTTTAGTGCCGATTTTTAGGGTGAATTTAGGCCAAAGAAGTCCTGTTCTATCTCAATAATAGCGTTATTTTGTAGAAGATAGGCTATAGCCTCATCAACTTCGTCCAAAACTATACCCATGGGAGCCAGTACCTCGTTTATTTCCTCGAAATGGAGTGCGAGAACCCCCTCTATTTTCGCTACTTCTATAGTTCCTAAGATGTGTTCTGCGACTATTGCTAGGATAGGATCATCGTCTCCATTTAGTATTCCCATGGAGACAGCCGGTTCATCCAACTCAACGGGCTCGGACATTTTTCCTTCAATCGCCTTCGGAGTTTCCTCAAAAACATCGAATAAATTTCTTTGATGAGGATCTATCATTAATGCTTGATCTGCAACTTCTCGTTGTCGCTTTAGTCTTTTTACAAGAGTTTCAATTCGATGTAATCTTTGTTGCAGACGCATTCTCTCTCGACCTAAATGAGCCTCAACTAATTCCATTTCTTCATCCGCTCTCTCTTCCAACCATTTGTCAATTTTCCAATTAGGATCCAGTCGAAGCATTGTTTCCCAAAGCCGTACAACTGAGTCAGGCAAGGTCTTCACATCGATGCGTGGAGATTCCCGCCCGTCCTTCTCATAACGGTCCATGGAAGGTATGTTCTAGATGACCGTCTATCAAGTATCGCATGTATCGGTTTGGATTATTGGATTTGGCCGAAGGACTGGATGGGTCGTATTGATGAATGATGAACTAGTGCCGCACTCAATGGCAGCATACCGTCTCTCAGTCTTGCCCGGCGATGGAACCGGACGGGAGGTGATGGCAGAAGCGCTCCGAATTCTGGCTGTTTTTGAAGAAAATAGCCCCATAAGTTTTGAAATCACTGAAATTCCTTGCGGAGGGCAATATTATCTTGAAACAGGTGAAGAGTGGCCAGAAGGCTCATTTGAGCATTGTAGAGATAATTCAGACGCAATCTTGCTTGGCGCAATTGGATGGCCCGGCGCAAGATTGCCAAATGGCGATATGGCCGGCGGCCAAACTATTCTCGGACTTCGCTCAGGCCTCGAATTATTCGCAAATGTCCGCCCAGTGAAGTTGTACAAAGGAGTCCCTCACAAGGTACACGGGATTCACAAGCAAGTTTGGGAGCCAGACCTTGTTGATATGGTAATGATTCGAGAAAATACCGAGGGACTCTACCATTCACTATTACGAAGAATGGAGCAGAGAGCAAAAGGCCAGAAGGACGAACCAATCGTAATCGATGAGTTTCCAGGCCTAGAAGGAGAGGTTGCATGGGACCCTCGTCCAATATCTCGCAAAGGTAGTGAAAGAATAGTCAAGTTTGCTTTCGATCTTGCTCACCATCGTCAGAAAAAATTGGGAACACCTCAATCTGTAACTTGTGTTGACAAGTCTAACGTATCTCGTGGTTGTCAATTATTCCGCAAGGTATTCCGTGAGATTGCTTCTGAACATGAAGGTGTTGAGACTAAGGAAGCCTATATTGATGCATTCACAATGTGGTTAGTTAGAGACCCAGAAGACCTTGACGTTGTTGTACTTCCAAACATGTTTGGAGATATTGCAACTGATCTTGCTAGCGTACTCCAAGGCGGTATGGGAATGGCCGCAAGCGCTAACTTAGGGCCGAATCATATGCTATTCGAACCAGTCCACGGGTCCTCGCCAAAGTATGCAGGAAAGAATGTCGTCAATCCAATTGCAATGTTACAGTCAGTACAAATGATGTTTGAGGCAATTGCTTACAGAAAAAATGATTCAAATCTTGACCGCTGTGCAGATATTCTTCAAAATGCAATTCAAGAGCACTTCGATGAGGGTGGTTGTGTAACTTATGATCTCGGTGGAGATGCCTCTACCTCTGATGTTGGCGAAGCAATAGCAGAACGCTGTGAAAGAATGCTTCGTGAGCAATTTGCTACAGTATAATCAGATTCGTTTGGACGAATCAGAAATGATTTCTAGTGCTTCACGGAGCGTTTTCTGATTATCCCAGTCTGTTGGTTGTGGATTTTGAAGAAGTAATTCTTCCATTTCTCCTAATGCCCTTGCTACTTCGTCAACGATTGTAACCGTGGCAGTTCGTGCAGTCCGTGAAAGTGGATTGAGGTCAACCACGAGGACTTGTTTGCCAAGAGCTACTAGGGCCTCACATCTATCTCCATCCTCTAATGGAACAAGTACAACATCTGCTGATTCGATTCCTTTTCTCGAACAAATCGATCTGGGCCCTTCGAGTCCGTCGATTTTCCCATCAGCATTGGCTCCGAGAATTTCAACAGCCATCACCGAGGCCTTGGTTTCCTCATCAACTTCTGCAGCGATTTTTTCCTTCATCGATTCAAGCGCCGCGATTAATTTCTCCATACGCTCAGGCGTTCGATAGTAGATATTGACTTCAATCGGACAACCAATTATTGCTGCGGCCCGAATTGCTTGCTTACCTGCTAGAACCGTTGTGTTTCCATTCATCGAAACAATCGGATTTTTGGCAGCTAACAGCCGTGCAGCACACTCTTTTATTGCAGTCTTGGCGGAATCACTAGTCTTCTCTCCAAGTAGGTAATCAAAAGCCTCACCTCTACCGTGAGCAATCATTGCTGACTCAGCCAAGAGTCCTTCACGACCTGCTTGTGTTAATTTAGCACGCGCGAGTAATGAGGCCTTGCGAGGGTGGCTATCTGGTATCTTACCCATTCAATCACCCCGCACTCTCATTGACAAATCGAGAGGCGCAACCCCTCTGTTGAGTGCACTTGTTGAGATTAAATCGACCCCACTTGTTACCCATTGGTCAATTTGAGATTTTTTGACTCCGCCAGATCCCTCAAGTATGCACCAGGCACGAAGCCCTTCTGACATTAATTTTGAATGGACTTCAGCACATCCTTCTGGGCCGATATTGTCTAGCAGTAAGACAATTTTCTCACATTCGTCACGTTCAACTTGAGCTTCGGCCCAAGCACTAGCCGCGGCTAATGCTTGTTCTCTATTTCTAACTTCAATCACAGTAAATGAAGCATGAGTTTTCATATCGATTTCCATCACTACTTGAGAAATTGCGCTGAGTTCATCAGATGCTTCAGGAGCAAGTGCAGGTAAGTCATTCTCTTTGACCATCAAAGCATCTGAGCGGTCTAAACGATGAGTCAGCCCACCCCCCATGTGAACTGCCCACTTGTCTAGCAAACCCCATTCGGTTTTTCTTGTGCAAGCCACTCCCATCGAGTTCGATGATTCTACCCAATCAGCGGTATTTGTTGCGATACCCGACATTCTACCCAATAGATTCAGCATTATTCTCTCACAGCGAAGTACAGAATCTGCAATCCCTTCGATTGTGAGAACTACATCTCCAACAGCGGCTCTTCCTCCTTCTTCAATAGACCAAGAAACATTACAACTTGCAAAATGCCGCTGAATCAACCTATCAATTACGCATTGTCC
>NTJR01000033.1 GCA_002457595.1 Marine Group II euryarchaeote MED-G36 | reverse complement strand
GGTTCAGTATTGGATGTGTTTGTCGATGGTGAAGCATTGCGCCGCGATGGTTTGACCCTTACCTTAGATGAGAAGGCAGCTGCAGAGGCAATTGAGGTTGCTGCGACCGATTATTATTCTGAATTATGAATGGTATTAATCGAGTATTAAGGATGGAACAGGAAGGCTGCACCAAGGATCACATATGTGCCTAGTAGCATGGCGCCTTCAAGCCAATTTGACTTGCCATCTTGAGCAATCAAATTGGTAATCATAACTGCGAGGAATACAGATACTGTTTCCAATATCCCAAATTCAAAGGTTAGTGGCACATCTAGGAGCCAAGCGATTACTACCATTAATGGAGCCACGAAAACAGCGATTTGAGTAGAAGAACCCACTGCTATTGCGAATGATAAATCCATCTTGTTCTTTGCAGCAACTGTAACGGCAGTGAAGTGCTCGGCCGCATTTCCGAATAGTGGTAGCAATATTACGCCGATGAATAAGTGTGGCAGGCCCACGTCATCAGCGGCTGATTCCACAGAATGAACTAGAATTTCAGCCATCCAAGAGACAAAAATTGTAGCAAGTACCAATAATCTGATGGCGCCCTTTTTTGTCATCTCAGGCTCTTCATTGTGAGAACCATCCGTCGCGAATAGATGAGAATGTGACTTGAATTGGAAGTAAAGGAATAATCCATAGAGAGCCAATAGAATAAGGGCAGCTAGATGGCTGAGATTCTTCACACCTAACGAACCCTCATCTCCCGGGACCGCTTCATGAAACACTGTAGGGATTACCAGAACCATTACCGCTAGCAGCAATAATGAACCATTTGAACTAACTTGGGTCTCCGAAAATTCTTGTTCCTCAAAATGAATTCCACCCCAAACGAACGCCAAGCCTAATACTAGCAGAAGGTTACCTAGGATGCTTCCAATCAAACTTGCTTGAACCAAATGCACCATCGTCTCGGCGGTCTCTAATCCAGCGTCAGTACCGTTCTTAATTCCTTCATATGCAGCAAAAATAGCAAAAATAGCGATGATGAATTCAGCGGCATTTCCAAAGGTTGCATTCAACAGGCCTCCTAATGACTCCGATGTTCTCAGAGCAATTTCTTCTGTGGCTCTACCCATCAAGAAAGCCAATGGCATTATCGAAATCATTGATGTAAAAAAAGCAAGTGTTGAGTCATGTTCGATGTATCGGAAATAGCAGGTTAGAGGGATTGCCAGAAGTAGAATATTCAGTTTTGTCTCTCGTGGATCCAACGCCTTCATCACACTGACCGACTCACTCATGTGCCTACGCGAGGGAAACAAACTGGTCAATGTTACGCTTCCCCATCGGTGCGTTCATTCGTTCTTTACGGGGCGGAGGAATCGTGAGCACCCCCCCTAGGATAGCACTGACTGGGACACCAGGCACAGGAAAATCGACGGTTGCAAGGCTACTGAGTGCTTCTAGATATGATGTCATCAGCATCGAAGAACTAGCAGCAGAGGCAGGTGCTCTGGATGAAATCGATAAAACAGATAATGCTAGGCCTGTTGATATCGAATTATTACTCAAATATCTTGAAGAATCGTGGAAATCACCACCAGAAGAACCGGTGATAATCGATGGTCATCTATCACATTATCTTCCAACCGATGCCGTAGTGGTTCTTCGATGCGAGCCAGAAATATTGCGTACTCGACTTGAGCAACGCAACTATTCTGAGACGAAGATAATTGGTAATGTAGAGTGGGAAATCTTAGGAGGGGCGTGGAATGAAAAAGAAAGGAATTCTCCTTGGATGGAATTTAATACAACCGAAAATAGCGTAGAAGAGGTAGTTGATGACATTCTCAATTGGATTTCAGATGGCTTCAAACCAATGAGCCCTGAGGCAGTAATAGATTGGGTTGGGTGATTAGATGTTTGAGAAAATGCGAGACACTTGGACAAAGGCCGTGCAGCCTATTGTTGTCAGACTCGGCAATTTAGACCCAGCAGTACTAACTTGGACCTCTCTACTAATTTCAGTTATTGCATTCTACTTACTTGCTACTGCAACCGACAATGAATCAGGTGCAATGATGATTTTGGGTGCTGTAGCATTAGTATTGATTGCCGGAGTTTTCGATGCATTAGATGGGGCTTTGGCACGTCACCAAGGCACAGATGGACCATATGGTGATTTTCTTGATCACACAATTGATCGTATCGTCGATGTAGGAATACTTGTCGCAATTGGATACAATGCTGCATTAGTGTTAGACCCAATGGCTGGTTACGCCGCAGCATTGCTAACCCTTCTTGGTTCATACATGGGAACTCAGGCTCAATCAGTTGGATTGGGACGGATTTACGGCGGTTTCTCTCGAGCAGACCGTCTCGTCATAACTCTCGCTGGTCTGGTGTGGGCGGCTTGGCAAGTCGGAACAGGAGCAACTGGAATCGACATCACTACAGCACATGAATACGCACATTGGGCATTATTGGGCAATCCAGAACTTAACGGCATGACTCTTGCTTTAGCAGTATCATTTTGGGGTGGAGTTTACACTTTCATTGTTCGATTTATTGAAACAAGAAAACAACTTCTGGAACAGTAATCTGGACTCTAACAATGGGCCCTTTGGGCCCAATCAGTAGGGGAAGCATTATGCTTGCTTCAAATCGCAGGGGTGAACATGAAGCACCTTATCGATAGAGTACTGGAGCTTCAGGATGGGGATGAATCACCGGCTGCGCCGGTAGTTACGGAAACTGATCCTGAACTCAAGGACCTGCTGCAATCCTTACAACCACGCATTCGAGTATTCGGCTGTGGTGGTTGTGGATCAAACACAGTCGCCCGCTTAGAATTGGAAGGATTATTCGATGGAGATTATGTCAAAGGAATGGCAATCAACACTGATGCACAACACCTTCTGAGAGTTGGAGTCGACAACAAAGTTCTGATTGGCCGCTCGGCTAGAGGAAGAGGAGCGGGAGGAGACCCAGAAAAGGGTGAACAAGCTGCATTTGAATCAGAAAAAGCTCTGAAGAAAGAAGTAGAAGATTGTGATTTAGCATTCATCACCGCAGGACTTGGGGGGGGGACTGGAACAGGTTCAGCCCATGTGATTGCTAGATTGGCTCGCTCTGAAGGGGCACTAACGATAGCTGTTGTAACATATCCTTTCCTTTCTGAAGGAGCCCTACGGCGACAAAATGCTGAGTGGGGATTAGAGCGATTGCGCGAAGTCTGTGATACTGTAGTAGTTCTTCCAAATGAGAGGCTATTGGAGGTTGATGGAGTACGCGACTTGCCACTAGATGCTGCATTCAGAGTTGCTGATGAACTTTTGATGCGCTCGATTGCTGGAGTGTCTGAGATGATTGCTAAGGAAGGTGTTGTAAACCTCGACTTCCAAGATCTACGTTCGGTCATGGAAAATGGAGGAGGCGTAGCAATGATTGGTCTAGGAGAGGCTAGTGGAGAAAATCGTCCAGAAGTAGCTACCAATGAAGCTCTTGAATCTCCACTTCTTGACATTGATATCTCTGATGCAAGAGGAGCACTAGTCAATGTTGTAGGAGGTCCTACCTTATCTCTAGGAGATGCCGAACGTTGTGCCCAATTAATTCGAGATAGAATTAACCCATATGCTAGAATTATCTGGGGAGCTACAACAGATGAGTCCATGGGAGATGAAATTCGAGTTCTACTTGTATTGACTGGTGTGAAATCTGAACAAATACATGGTGCTGCTCTACATACTCAAATGAGGAACCTAAGAACTAGAACTGTTGAATTCGTAAACTAATCAATTTATTACTCTACTATCGCTGAAATCAAAGTGGCGATGCCCGAACCCTTTGGGGTTCGCCCGGCGTGCTTAAAGAGGGATGGTTGGTCGCCGGGGCGCTGTTGAGGGAGAGACATGGCTATCGAGAACTCAGATGTAGGTTCGATTGAGCAGACCGTGCAGGTTTGGCAAGATGGAATCGAGGAACGTGTTAGACGAGTTCAGACTGGCTCAATGGCCAGAATTCTGAAGATGGCTCGTAAACCGTCCAAGCAAGAATTCCGTCAGACTGTTATTGTCTGCGGAATTGGAATGTTTATTCTTGGGGCGATTGGTTTTGCTATGCTTGTTCTAATGGACAATTGGCTTCCATCTTTCTTCGATTGGCTCACAGCACCCTAAGGTGAGAAAATGTCTGATGCATTCATTGCTTATGTTCGACATGAGGATAAGGTCCTCATAATGCAGAGAGCCGATGAGGTCTCAGACTTTCCTGGAGCTTGGGATGGCGTATATGGAATTGGTAACCCACAAGATGTTGATTCAGTTGCTGCAAGGATAACAGAGTGTACTGGAATCCCAACAGAATCTCTTTCATACATTCGTTCAGGTCCTGCTAGAGGTCTAGCCTTTGGAAATAGTTTGAGAGATGTCATCCCTCTTCTATTCGTTACAGATTCCACAGAAGTGACTTCGAAAACCATCTACAAGAGTCATTCATGGGTTGACCCCGCTTTCATTGAGAATGTCAAGTCAGATAGAGCAGAAGGGATTGGTTCACCAAGATATGCTATACCTCAAATTGGAGCAATGTATGGTGATGTTGCGTCTTTCCTTTACATCCTAAAGACCAGTATTGGACAAGAGCAAAATGTCGCCAAAGAAATTCGTGCAAGACTCTCGGGAACTGGATCACTAAAGGATATCCAAGATGAAATATTTGGAGTATTAGTAGCACCCCACATGAATGGCTACATTTTTGTTGAGGCTTCGGCTTTTCACCATGTTGAGAAATTGATTGGAACTGTCGGTATGACTACAACCAGACTGAAGAATTGTCGTAAAGTTCTGCCTGGTGTTTCACCATTAGAAAATACCCTCTCTTACCTAGAACCAAAGGCTGCTACAGCAGGAATTGAAGAAGGTTGTATTATCGAAATTAGCGGTGGGGCATTCAAGGGTCAGTCGGCTCGCGTAATACGCGTAACAGAATCAAAGGAAGAGGTTACAGTCGAACTCTTCGAAGCTGCAGTTCCTGTCGCTTTGACAGTTCGTGCGGACCAAGTTCGTGTGACTCAGCGCGTCGAGTGAGTAGTATTTGGAGAATTGGAGGTCTGTCAGCACGCTCAAATAGGGAGAGCAGGTCGGCGGGACACTTCACAAGGGGGTATCAAGGATGTCAGCACGCGGCGAAACACCACATGTAATCATTCAGACCCTTGGTCTAAAGAAGTGTAACGGTGACTGGGATGCTTCTACAGAAAATCTTTCTATGGATCAGGTAAAGCAAGTTGCTGAGAAGCAGAAAGACAGATTGACTGGCGCATCATTGTATGCGCGTAGCCGTGAAGTCATGGGTACTTGTGTGGCTATGAGAGTAAAGGTCGAGGGCATGACCCCAAAAGATGCCCTTAAAGCAATGGAAGAAGGGAGATTCAACGAGCATTTTGAGTGAAATATCACGAATTGCGGGAGAGGGAGACCTCGCTGACCGCAGAGGTGAATAATATGAAAGAAAACATACAAACAGCAATTGAAGAAGCCTTGAACAGCGCACCTGAGCGTAAGTTCACAGAGACGGTTGAATTTTCATTCAACTTGAAGGACATCGATCTAAAGAATCCAGCAAATCGTATCCAAGAAGAAGTTAGACTTCCTTCTGGTCGCGGCAAGCCAGTCCGGATTGCTATGTTTGCTGATGGAGAGATGGCTACCAAGGCTCGTGCTGCCGGAATCGAAATCATCGAGCCTTCTACAATAGAGGACCTCGGTGGCAACCGACAACAAGCTCGAAAATTAGCTAACAAAGTTGACTTCTTCCTTGCCGAAATACCACACATGGGAACTGTTGGTAGATTCCTCGGTGTAGTTCTCGGACCTCGTGGAAAAATGCCACGACCTGTTCCTCCTACACTTGATCCAGCAATGATTGCTGCTGGTCTGAAAGATACAGCAATTGTAAGGTCAAGAGATAGAATGACATTCCACTCACCTGTTGGTTCTCGAGAACAGAGCATTGATGATTTAACTGCAAATGCAATGGCAATTTGGAACCGTGTTACAGGTAAATTAGAGCGCGGTGTTGGAAACATTCGCTCTTGTTACATCAAAACCTCAATGGGACCATCTGTCAAAGTAAAGGTGATTGAATGATTCAGGCTAAGGTTGCTCCATGGAAGCGAGATCGAGTAGGCGAATTAGCCGCTGTGATTTCAGCAGATGGGGTCCTTGGAGTTGTCGATATCGGAGGAGTTCCTGCCAAAAACATGCTAAGCATGCGTGGAGATCTACGCTCAAATATGTCTATCACTATGGCAAAAAAGACTCTGATTCGCCTAGCTTGGGTACAAGCAGGACGTGACGCTTCAGAACTTGATGCTCTTCTAGAAGGAGCGATTCAGCCTGCAATTGTACACACAGATTCAATGAATGCATTTCAACTATACAGTGAATTAGCAAAGACCAAGCAAGGTAGAGCTGCTAAGGAAGGGGAATTATCTCCAATAGACATAGTAGTTGAGAAAGGGCCTACTACATTTGGCCCTGGGCCTATTGTTGGTGAATTCAATGCAGTGGGGATACCCGCCAAAATTGACAAAGGAAAAGTTGCTATTCAGAAGACCACAACTGTTGTCAATAAGGGAGAGGCAATTTCGGCAGATCTCGGAATTATGCTTGCAAAACTTGACATTCATCCAATTGAGATTGGTATAATTCTAACAGGAGCCATCGAAGATGGACACCTGTTTGAAGCAGAATCACTAGACTTAGACACAGAAGGACTCCATAACGACATTATTGTCGGTACATCAGGCGCTTTCAATCTCGCCTGCAACATCCGATGGTTCGCTTCACAAACAATGCCAACACTTCTTGCTAAGGCAAGTGGTGAAGCAACATCTGTTGCTGTGGAAGCTGGTATCGCAAATGCGGTCACAATTCCACTATTCGTATCACGAGCAAATGCTCGTGCTCTGGCCCTAGCAGGTCAGTTAGATTCCTCTGCACTCGATGACGAGTTAACAGCAGCACTTGGTGCCGCAGTAGCTACAGCGAGCGCAGAAACCGCAACCTCCGATGCGGCTGAATCTGCCGAGGAAACTCCGGCAGAAGAGGAAGAGGAGAAAGAAGAGGAAGCAGAGTTCGGTGGACTCGGTGACCTTTTCGGCTGAAATAAAATAAGGTGAGATAAAATGGAATATGTATATGCTGCAATGCTTCTGCACTCTGCGGAAAAGGAAATTGATGAAGACGGCGTTAGCTCAGTTTTGAGCGCTGCTGGTGTTGAAGTTGACTCGGGCCGAGTAAAGGCACTTGTCACTTCTTTAGGCGAAGTCGACATAGGTGAGGCAATGGCAACTGCTGTTGCTGCTCCAGTCGCTGCTGCTCCTGCTGCTGCCGGTGGCGCAAGCGCCACTCCTGCTGCTGAGGAAGCTCCGGCTGAAGAAGAAGAGGAAGACGAAGGCGCTGCTTTCGAAGGCCTCGGATCCCTCTTCGGTTGAAGCCCAGAAAGCAAGCGAAAACAAAACCTAGTGCCTACCGTTAGCGGTGGCTATCAGGTCGTGTGTACGCTGGCCGCTTTCATGGGCGGATGCCAAGGGACGGCTCACCCTTTCCTTGTTCAGAACACATGACGAGACCTCTCGAAATCATTCTATCAAATGATGGAATACACTTAGCAATACGGGTTAGTTCAAACACGAGCAAATTCGAGGCAGGGTTATGACGAGTGATGCGGAAGGTCGTTCTCCGCTTTTCATACTCTTCCTTGTAGTGCTAATAGACATGATTGGATTCACTCTTGTAATCCCATTCTTGACTTATTTCATACAAGATTTAGCTGAAGCAGATGGATTCATCAATACTGGAACCAGAGATCGTTGGGTAGGAATTGTGCTTGCTTGTTACACCCTTGGTCAATTCCTATTCACTCCAATTCTTGGTTCACTTTCTGATAGATTTGGCCGACGCCCAATACTAATGTTTGGACTTATTTCAAACACTATTTTCCTAATTTCTTTTGGTCTTGCTTCGGCACTCTGGATGGCGGTTGTGGTTCGTTTTCTGGCTGGTGCTGGAAATGGTAATATTGCAGTTACAAGGGCATACATTGGCGATATTAGTACGCCTGAACAATTACCTGGACGTATGGGTATGATTGGAGCCTCATTCGGACTTGGATTCATGATTGGCCCCTTCATTGGAGGAGTACTAACCGACCCTGCAAGCACCTTTGCGGGGCCTTTTGACACTCAATGGTGGATTGATCACCCATATTTCCTTCCATGCCTATTCGCAGGATGTCTTTCGGCAATCTCATTTCTTCTAGCGATCAAAATGCTGCCAGAGAGCCTCTCTGAAGAAAACCGTAGAACTTCTTCTGACAAAGGGGCTGGCTTAGCAAAGATTGCTCGTAACCTAGTGGGTATTCGAGACCTTACCCCTACCATCAGACGCCTTGTATTGTTGAATGCCACATTCTTACTCGCTTTCACAATGATGCATGCTACATTTATTCTCTTTACAGGAATGGCAATTGAAAATGGCGGACTCGGTTATGATGAACGTATGAATGGTTACCTTTTTGCCTATGTTGGATTGATTGGAGTAATCGTTCAAGGTGGATTGATTAGACCACTTACCAAAAGATTCGATATACGTAAAATAATGATAACTGGCATTTTCCTCACAGCAATAGGTTTGGGATGGATCCCATACTTACAGCCAACTCCTCTTGCTATCGGATTGTTAGCTATGACCTTCATCGCTGCTGGTAATGGTTTGTTTCAACCAACTCAGTCCACCTTACTTACTATGGAAGCAAAAGGCTCAGGCATTGATCTCGGTCGCGTAATGGGTGCTCAGGAAGGATTCGGGGCACTCTCCCGAATTATCGGACCGATTCTCGCTGCCTTTATCTGGGCAGAAACTGTTGATGGAACTGGAATATTTACCTATCACACCGTTTTCCGTGTTGCAGGATTGATTGCAGTGATGGGAATCCTAATCCTTTGGGGAATGGAGACTACAGTAAAAAATAACTTCACCGAAGAGTGAATCATCAGAGCATTATTCTTGACTCATGTCTTAGCATGGATTCGAATGATATCTCCATTCTGAACTTCATGATCAGCACCAATAACACGACCACTGCGCGCATCGGTGGCTCGAATAAAACCGTCACCAAGGTCTGTGTGAACCGCATAGGCTAAGCCTTTCGCAGTAGTTCCTTCGGGAATCAAAATGGCATCAGGTAGAATGTTTCCATCGCCATCAACCCAATGTGTCTCATCCTGAACAGGATATGCTACACGTCGATTCAATTGCTCAAAGACAATGTCTCCAACTAAACCGATTAAGCCACCACCACTCCATTTTTCTAGAGTATTGGCAATTTTTGAAAGGGCCTCTCTTTGAGCTCCGGATAGTTTAGATTCACCAGCCTCACTAATGGTAAAACTGGACTGCCCTGCTCTGAAATCAATTAATCCAGCAGCACTCGCTCGGCTTAGAGCAAGTTCGGCCTCGGCACTTGTGGGAACAAGAATTCCGCCTGAGGCCTCCACCATGGTCTGAAGTTCATCCCAAACTCCATCCGCAGCTCTGTCAGCTTTGTTGGCGGCCACACATATTGGAAATAGTGCAGCACGAATCTCTTGAGAGAGTGTAGTGAGTTCCTCTTTACCCCAATTCCATGGGACTCCCGCATCGGGGTGATTACTACTTACAGATGAAAGTCCAGCAGAAACATGTAATTCAGAAGCACCTATGCCACTCAATTGGTCGAGTAAGTAAGTCACTAAGGCCTTCTCACCCTCTGATTGCACACGTCTGGCACCTCTTTGCCAACTGGACTCAATTATGCCCCTAATCCAAGCATCTAATTCTCCCAGAAGAAACTCATGCTCCTCGACTGGATTCGAACCACCACTACCTACAGGATTACCTTCAATATCAGTAGAACCTGAAACATCGACGACCTGAATTAATGCATCGCATCGCGCTAAATCTGAAAGAAATTGGTTACCTCTACCGCGCCCTTCATGAGCTCCAGGAACCAATCCTGCAACATCAATCATTGTCACAGGTACCAAACGATTGTGAGATACGCAAGAGCCAGTATTTGGGTTACAAATGCTACCATTACGAGGGTCATCGACTGAAACTGATTCTAGTCGGCCATCGCTTTCTTTTTTGTCTCGAAGAGTGGCGCAAGCACAATCTTGGCGTAATGGAATCCATGCTACTCCCACATTAGGATCAATCGTAGTGAATGGATAATTTGCTATGTCAACTGGAGTCTGAGTCAGGGCTGAAAATGTCGTTGATTTACCGACATTTGGTTTTCCGACTAGCCCAATCCTCATACTATCCCCTTATGCCAAACAGGGCATCAACCCTCAAGGTAACGGTTGAACTCAAAGATCCGTTGCCGAACCAGATTCATCTGATTCACCGACTGGAACAACCATCGTATCCATTCCAGCACCGGAGCTGAGAATTCTTCGAACTGTAGTTGCTGAGGCTAAATCGTAGGTATCAACTACGATACTGGAAGACATCTTACTCTCTTCCTCAACAATGTTGCCGCGGAATAAACCACTAATCATATTCAGACAGTGCAGAATCATTGCAACGACTGTGAAGTAGAAGAATACAGAGCCAGCGATCTCAAGATCATGAGCCAATGAAGAAGGATCCTCAACACCTGCATCCATTAGAGCCATTCCGATTACATCAGACATCAGAGTAACCATCAATCCGAGTAATACACCAACAGACATCAACCAAAATGCTTGTCGAGCGCGAGCCATTGAAGCCAACCTACGACCAGTTATAGATGGATAGAGAGCCATCGCGCTTCCAAACGATAGAGGAACCATTACTGCCCATAGGGCCATGGTCTCTATTGTTTGAGACATACCACCAATTGCATTGGTTCCAGTAACTGCATCAGTTTGTAGGAATAGAGAAGCGAGGAAGATTGGAATAATGGCAAGAGAGCCTAGATTGATTTCTGACCAGCCATTATAATTCTCAAGAAGGGCGTCGCCACCACGGAGAGTAATCAAAGAATTCGCAGCAAAGGCAACTACTGGAATTGCCGACATTGCTAGTAAGAAGCTTGCTGTTATATCGGCGCCTCCTGAAAATGCCATTTCTTCTGCAGCCAATCCTAAGTGGGCAGCCGCTAGTGAGCCATCTATATCGCCAAATGTATTGATGGTAAACAAACCACCAATCAGAATTGCTCCATTTAGAGTTCTTGACCAAAGAGCATTACCACTTACTACAGTAGTAGCATATAGTGCAACACCAGCTGTGGATAAGAAGAAGAATCCTCCTCCTATCATATGGTAGACTAACCATTGGCCTGCACCTGTAGTCAAAGAACCTGTGAGTGCTGCTGCAACAAGAGAAAGTGGGTCTGATATCAGTCCGAAGATAATTAGCCACGCAGGCATAGGGATAGAGCCTGAACGGTTAGATAGAGTTAGTAATTGGTTCATTATTACAGCAAGTAAGGCAATCACATTAATTCCAGTTCCAATCATCATAATGTCGATGCCAAGGATTTCAGAATTCTGAGAACCAATCATATAGACTACAATAGAAATTGTCCAGAGAAATGAGACAAGGGTTGCATTTTTCTCACTGGCTAAATCTGTACCGAGTAATTTAGGAAGAGCGTACATTCCACTACCAATGAGGGCCATAGCAATCCCTCCCCAAAGAGTGACTATTTCTCCAGTAGCAGATAAGGTTTCAGCAGTAGGATTGTAACCCCACGAGGACAGAGCATGTAGGGCATCTGGCTCATGATTAAGCCAAAGACCTTCGAAAGTGAATATTGCCCCAACAAACAGCCAAAGAACAGACTGCATAATCCAAGCACGAGGGGCTGAACCCTTGCGTCCTTCAACAAGATCTATTCCAGGGCCAAGGGCCTTCTCAAGAGTGAACATACTCATAGTTCGGGTTACATCAGTAAATATCCAGAGACCACGATGAACAAGAAAATAGAATGCTAAAGCAGAGAGCCAAAAGACAGAAAGTGTGGTAAGAATATCATCCATACAAACACCTCACTCGCGTGTAGCCTCCGTAATCATAGTTGAGAAAATTGCAAACAATCCAAGCATGGCCCCAAGAATGAAAAACCAAATTCCGCCGTTCAAAACACCGAAGGTTTCCAGATCAGAAAGGACTGGAAAATTCTGACCAGGATAGAGGATGCTGTAAATCACCATGAAGACCAAGGCTCCCACTCCAGCTATGACAAGCAGCACCATTGATGCAGTAGGTTCGTTCTCGCCTTGGAGGAATCCATCATCTTCTGTCATTGAAACACCACAGGCTCTGATAACATCAGAACTGTACCGACCACCGGAGATTGCCCCTTAAGCATTAGGCGAGGGACGTAGTCCCTCCGTTCAAGGTGCTCGCATTCTGTCAACACGGTTTCCTCGACGGTCTCGACCAGTTCCAAGTGGTGTAGGAAGATTGAGGTCTGAATCTATTTCTGCTCGCCACGTAGCCTTGCAGTCACAGCCCAGACCCTTGAACTCAGCTAAATTTCGTGAAACCGAGTAGCGCTCTATTGCTGCAACGACCTCTTTGTCGCATTTACCACAATTGTGTGAACCACGAATTTTGCCTGCAGCAGTTGGGTGAACAATGATGCGTGCATCATCATTCGATGTTTTCTCATGAGTACGCTCAATCATCTCAATCAGAGACCACAACCATGGAGGTCGATATTCACGATTACGAAATAGGCGATCTACGATTGTTCGATTCTGAATATTCATTGGATTAATCGAAACTTCATCCGACATTGGCGCTACATCGACAAGCCACTTTGATGTGTGTTCAAGAGCATCCCCCTCAGACATGAATGGTGGCTTGAAAATTAGATAGGTTTTGACTCGAAGACCATTTGCTCGTAAATCCTCAACCGATTTCCTCCAAGTCTTAGTTGAGAAACCCTTGTTCACATGAAAACGTAATACTGCGTCGTCATATGCCTCTAATCCAATGGCAACAGTACAATCTGGTTGAAGGCTTGAAAGCCATGCTAATTTCTCTGGCTTACACAAATGAGCTTGGGCTTCGATTACAAGATGAAGTCCCATTTCGTGTGTTTCACGCAGAACATGTTCCTGCCATTCAACAGGATTCTCTTGATCTTCAAAAAAAGTCCCGGATGTGTAAACCTTGACCATCGAACATCCTTCGAAATCGTTGGTCTGCCGTTTTGCATCTTCCCATTGTTCGAACATATCTTCAGCACTAACGTCATCTCTTACGTCGTTGAAGTATCCACAAAATGTACAACCAGATTTCCACCACCATGCGCAGCCACGTGTCCTTAGAATTACAGTGACCGCCTTGCAAGGAGTACCATCTGGCATTCGCTCAGGAGTAATGTAAACAGTAGCGGGTTTTGATGCATCCCAAGATTCACGCCTTTGAATTGATTCTGGAGTATTCTCTCTAGCCTTTACGAGGTGATGGATTTTGACTGCCTTTGAGCCGTCCCCCATCATACCACAGGCATCTCCCATGATTTATCGGCTCTGACCCCTGACTTGATTCTGACGGGTCCAATAGGTCAACCTAATTTGCCTGCTCGCATCGTAAGTGGTATGGAATCTGTTTCGGATAGTGGGGGTTCGAAATCAGAATTAGTCGATAATTTGCTCGACAAAATGAGTGCTGAAGAGAAAAAATCTCTGAAGAGTTGGTATTGGTACGACTGGGCCAATCAAGCCTTTGCACTCACTGTTCTTACCGTAGTAGTCCCCTTCCTGCTATCCAGTATGTTCAATCTAGCCACAGGGGGTGGGAAAGAGTATGCTGGATGGGAAGTTACCGGTGATGGATTCTATGCTATTGTGCTAGCAATATCTAGTATGTTTGTTGCAATTAGTAGTCCGATTCTTGGTGCTGTAGCAGATCGAATGCCGATAAAGAAGAAAAT